>DASTWT010000017.1:0-4756 GCA_035765815.1 Luteimonas sp.
GCTGGACGTGGATCCGGTCGACCTCTACTGATTTCGAAGCCGGCGCGTGCCGGCGAGGGGACCGATGAGCGGGACGCCGACGACCGGTATCAGCGCCGCCCGCCGCCTGCGCAGCATCTTCAGCGGCTCCGTCGGCAACCTGGTCGAGTGGTACGACTGGTACGCGTACTCGGCGTTCGCGATCTACTTCGCGCCGCACTTCTTCCCGAAGGGCGACGCCACCGCGCAACTGCTCGACGCCGCGGCGGTGTTCGCGCTCGGCTTCCTGATGCGCCCGCTCGGCGGCTGGCTGATGGGCCTGTACGCCGACCGCCACGGGCGCAAGCGCGCGCTGGTGCTGTCGGTGCTGCTGATGTGCGGCGGCTCGCTGCTGATCGCGCTGGCGCCGGGCTACGAGCGCATCGGCCTCGGCGCGACCGCGCTGCTGCTGTTCGCGCGCCTGCTGCAGGGCCTGAGCCTGGGCGGCGAATACGGCACTTCCGCCACCTACCTCAGCGAAATGGCGGACCGCGCGCACCGCGGCTTCTGGTCGAGCTTCCAGTACGTCACCCTGATCATGGGTCAGTTGATCGCGCTGGCGCTGCTGGTGCTGCTGCAGCAGGCGGTGCTGAGCGAGGCGCAGCTGCAGGCCTGGGGCTGGCGCATCCCGTTCGCGGTCGGCGCGCTGCTCGCGGCCAGCGCGCTGTACCTGCGCCGCGCCATGCAGGAGACCGATTCGTTCGCGGCCGCGAGCGCGCGCCATCGCGGCGACGCGCGCCAGGGCAGCCTGCGCGAACTGCTGCGCTATCCACGCGAGGTGCTGACCGTCGTCGGGCTGACGATGGGCGGGACGATCGCGTTCTACACGTTCACGACCTACACCCAGAAATTCCTGGTCAACAGCGCCGGCTTCGGCAAGGCCGAGGCCACGGCCGTGTCGGCGGCCTCGCTGTTCCTGTACATGCTGCTGCAACCGCTGGTGGGCGCGCTGTCGGACCGCGTCGGCCGGCGCGCGGTGCTGATCGGGTTCGGCGCGCTGGGCAGCGTGTGCTTCTACCCGCTGCTGGGCGCGCTCGCGGGCGCGACCACCGTCGCGCAGGCCTTCGGGTGGGTGATGCTGGGGCTGGCAATCACCAGCGGCTACACCTCGGTCAACGCGGTGGTGAAGGCGGAACTGTTCCCCGCGCACATCCGCGCGCTCGGCGTCGGCCTGCCCTATGCGATCGCGGCGGCGGTGTTCGGCGGCACCACCGAATTCCTGGCGCTGTGGTCGAAGCGCATCGGCCACGAATCGTATTTCTTCGCCTACGTGGCCGGCTGCGCCGGGGTCTCGCTGGTGGTGTACGCGACGATGCGCGACACGCGGCGCCATTCGCGCATCGATCGGGACGCCGACGACGCGGCCGAGGATCGCTACGGCGCCTGAAACGCGAAAGGCCCGGATTGCCGGGCCTTTCGCGCAACGGAGCCGCCCATGGGTCGGCTCTACGGGGGTCAGGCGGCGAACAGCGCCTTCATCTTCTTCAGCGCGTTCGCCTCGACCTGGCGGATGCGCTCGGCGCTGACGCCGTATTCATCGGCCAGCTCCTGCAGCGTCACCTTGCTGTCGGGATCGAGCCAGCGGCGCTTGACGATGTCGCGCGAACGCTCGTCGAGGCGCGCGAGACCCTCGCGCAACAGCTCGAGCTGGTCGGCCTCGCTGTCGGCGCGCTCGTAGGCTTCCGACGGATCCTCTTCCTGCGCGACGAGGTACTGCGACGGCGACGGCGGCGCGTGGTCGTCGTCCTCGTCGGCAGGCGCGTCGAAGCCGATGTCGCGGCCGGACAGGCGCGACTCCATCTCCAGCACCTCGCGCTCGGACACGTTGAGGTCCTGCGCGACCGCGCGCACTTCCTCCGCGTTGAGCCAGCCCAGGCGGGTCTTGCTCTTGCGCAGGTTGAAGAACAGCTTGCGCTGCGCCTTGGTCGTGGCGACCTTGACGATGCGCCAGTTGCGCAGGATGAATTCGTGCATCTCGGCGCGGATCCAGTGCACCGCGAAGCTGACCAGGCGCACGCCGACGTCGGGGTCGAAGCGCTTGACCGCCTTCATCAGCCCGATGTTGCCTTCCTGGATCAGATCGCCGAGCTGCAGCCCGTAGCCGCTGTAGCCGCGAGCCACGTGCACGACGAAGCGCAGGTGCGACATCACCAGCTCGCGCGCGGCGTCGAGGTCGTCGTGGTCGCGGTAGCGACGCGCGAGGCGCTGCTCGTCCTCGACCGACAGCACCGGGATGCGGTGCACGGCGCCGACATAGGCATCCAGCGAGCCGAGCGCCGACGGGACCGGCAGGCTGCCGGCGGCCAGGGCGGGCATCAGGGCGGCGCTGGACGGCTGGGCGAAAGACATGGGGGCCTCGTTCATGGGATCGAGTTTAGCAGTGGGTACCTATGACTGCTAACGGCGGCCAAGGTTCCGCAGCGTTCCATCCATGGGACGCCGGGGCCGCCTCGGGGACCCCGCGGCGCCAATGTGACCATATCCGGCGTCAAGCGAACGTGGCGGACGGCACCCTGCCGGACGGCTTGCCCGCGCCGTGGGCGGCCGGGACCGCCCTCAGGCCCCGGCCTGGGGGGCGGGCGCGGCTTTCTGCGCCTCGATCTCGTCCAGCATCACCTTGCGGATCCTGTCGACGATCCCGCCGAACGACCCCTCGCCATGGCCGACCTCGTGGGCCACCACCTTGCCCCGCGGATCGATGATCCAGAGGTTCGGGTAGGCCTTGATGTCGTACCGGTCGAAGACGGCCCGGCCGGTGTCGCGCGCCAGCAGCAGGCTGTAGTCCTTCATCTGCCGCAGCATCGCGCGGTAAGCCTTGTAGTCCTCGTCCTCGTTGACCGCGATGACCTGCAGGAAGTCGTTGCCGGCCTGCTTCTGCAGGTCGTCGAGCATCGGCAATTCGTGCCGGCAGGGACCGCACCAGGACGCCCAGAAGGTCACCACCACGATCTTGCCGCGATGGCCGCCAGGTCGACCGCATTGCCGTCGCGGTCCTTGCCCAACGCCGTGGGCGCGGGATCGCCGACCTTCGGGCCGGCGGCGCGCGCGGCGGCGGGGTCCGCAGCGACTCAAGCGTTTGCCGCAGGGAGCGTCCAGTCGATGGGTGCCTGGCCGCGGCGCGCCAGGTATTCGTTGGCCGCCGAGAAATGCCCGCAACCGATGAAGCCGCGGTGCGCCGACAGCGGCGACGGATGCGGCGCCTTCAGCACCCTGTGCCGGCGCGGGTCGATCACCGCGCCCTTTTTCTGCGCGTAGCTGCCCCACAGCAGGAACACCAGGCCTTCGCGTTCGCGCGCCAGGGTCTCGACGACGTGGTCGGTGAAGCCTTCCCAGCCCTTGCCGGCGTGCGCGCCGGCGCGGCCTTCCTCGACGGTCAGCACCGCATTCAGCAACAGCACGCCCTGCCGCGCCCACGGCAGCAGGCAGCCGTTGTCGGGGCGCGGGACGCCGAGGTCGCGCTGCAGTTCCTTGAACATGTTGTCGAGCGACGGCGGGATCGCGGTGCCGGGCTGCACCGAGAAGCACAGGCCGTGCGCCTGTCCGGGGCCGTGGTACGGGTCCTGGCCGAGGATCACGACCTTGGCCGCGTCGAACGGCGTCGCGTCGAACGCGGCGAAGATGTTGCGCGCAGCGGGATGGATGCGCGCGCCGGCGTCGCGGCGCTGGCGCAGGAACGCCGACAGCTGCTGCATCTCCGGGCGGCGCAGGTAGTCGCCGACGCGCGCCTTCCACGACGGCTCCAGGTGGATGCGGCCGGCCGCGTCGCCGGCGTCCGCAACGGCCGCGACGCGGTCGCCGGCCGGCGCGTCGTGCACGTCAGAAGCTCCGCTGTTCCGGCAGTCGCGCCACGCGCAGCTGGAACAGCGTCTTCGTGACCAGCAGGCGCTCCTCGATCGGCTTGAGCACGAGGTCGTTGGCGCCGTCGCGCAGCAGCTGGCTCTGGTTCTCGGTGTTGGCGTCGCCGGTCATCACCAGCACCGGCAGCACGCGCTTGGAATAGCCGAGCGGCCCGCGGATCTCGGCGAGCAGGTCGATGCCGCTGAGCTGCCCCTTCAGGTACACGTCGGTGAGCACGAGGTCGGCGCCGACCACGCCGCGCGCGTGGCCGCCGCGCAGGTAGTCGAGCGCGCCCTCGCCCTCGGTGAAGTGCAGCACCTCGAGGTCCTGGCGCTCGAGCATGCGCTTGGTCGCGACCGCGACCACGCGGCTGTCCTCGACGTAGAGCACGCGCGCGCCGGGCACCGGCTGCGGCTGCACGTAGCCGCGGATGAACTCGGCGAGCGCCTGGTGGCCGAGCGCCTTGTCGAAATAGTCGGTGACGTCGTCGTTGAGGCTGCGCGCCTCCAGGCGCGACTGCACGTCGCCGGAGACCACGATCACCGGCACGTAGCTCTGGCCGGACGCCTCGCGGACCATGCGCGCGACCGCGAGGCCGTCGCCGTCGGGCAGCACCAGCGAAGTGGTGACCAGGTCCACCGGCTCGGCGGCGAGCGCGGCGCGCGCGCTTTCGACGCCGTCGCAGGCGACGATGCGCGCGCCGGGCAGGTCGCGCTGCAGCACGTCGCCGATCAGCTTGCGGACGAGTTTCGAGCCGTCCACGACCATCACCCGCGGCGCGTCGCTGACGACGTGGCGGAGCTTGTCGAGGCTGGTGGCAGGTTGCGCTTCCATGGCGTGCTTCAGGTGTCCGTCGGTCTTGTCTGGCGCAGGAAATGCCCGGTCACGACGCCCGCGCCGA
>DASTWT010000018.1:0-6460 GCA_035765815.1 Luteimonas sp.
GGCCGCCGGGTCGGCGGCTATGCCCGCCGGCGCCGGTTCCGGCGGCGGCGCGGCGTCGGCGTCGTCGGGCGCGTCGGGCGACGGCATGGCGCCTGCGCCATCGCCGCCGGCCCACACGCGCAGCTCGAGTTCGCGCCGCCCGCCCGGTCCCTCGAACACGGCCGCGCGCGGGCGCAATTCGACCAGACGCCAGCCGCCGAGCCCGTCGGCGGTGTCGCCTTCGCGCACGCGCACCGGGTCGCCGCCCTGCGCGGGTTCGACGATCGCCATGCGCAGGCGCGGGGTGATGATCACGCTGCTCAGCGCGTAGTCGAACGCGGAGGCGTCGCCGCGCGCGCCGTCGTTGTCGCCGCCGGGCAGCGAGAACGGATGCGGCAATCGATCCTGCGCGAACGGCGGCCGCGCCGCGAATGCGTCGAAGGGCGCCGGCGCGATGTCGTTCGCGTCGGCGACCGGCTGCGGCAGCGCCTGCGCATCGGCCGCGGCGCCGCCGGGGGCCGCGACGCGACCGCCCATGCCGGCCCAGGCCAGCACCGCGCCGAGCACGGCCCATGCGGCCGCCGCGCCGAGCAGCCAGGTCGCGGGCGCGATCCGGTCAGGGCGCATCGGTCGCCCCCGCATCCGCATCTGCCTCCGCGCTCGCATCCGCATTCACGTCCGCGCCGGCGTTCGCGGCCGGCGCGGCGACCGCGGCCGGTCGCAGGTATCCGTACAGGTCGAACTCGACGTCGAGCCCGCCGGCGCGAGCGGCGCCCTGCCCCGGATATTCGAAGAATCCCTGCGCGACCACGCTCAGGTTGTCGACGAACAGCACCGGGTGGCCGCCTTCCAGCCCTTGCAGCAGCGCGCCGAGCTCGGCGTTGCCGCAGCGCAGTCGCACGTGCATGCCGGCCTTCGGGCGGCGCGCGTCGCCGGGCGACTGGTCCGCCGGCGAGCGGTTGGTGATCGCGCAGCCGCGGTGGCCGGGGCTCGCGCGCGCGACTTCGGTTTCCAGGCGCTGGGCGAGCGCCGCGGTCGCGAGTTCGACGGTCGCTTCGGGCAGGAACGCCGGCGCGCGCGCGTCGAGCGCGCGCGCGGCCTGCAGCCGCCGCGCGATCTCGCCGGCCTGCGCCAGCTGCGCCGCCGCGCGCGCGTGGCGCGCCTGCGCCGCTTCGATGCGCGCGTCGGCTTCGCGCATCGGCAGCGTCCACCACGGATGCACGCACAGCAGGTACACGGCCGCGAGCACGGCCGCGAGCAGGCCGAGCGCGAGCCAGCGGTCGCGATCAGGGACGGCCGGCATCGGCGCCTCCCGCGGTCGTCGCCGCAGCCTTCGCATCCGGCGCCACCGCGAGGTCCGCGGAGAGCGTGAAGCGGTCGCGGCCGCTGCGCGGGTCGGGCTGCAGCGTGCCGGTGAGCGCGGGCGAACGCCATTGCGGCGCGCCTTCCATGCGCGCGACCAGGCCGGAGGCCTGCGCGCTGCGCCCGATCAGCAGCAGCCGGTCGTTGTCGATGGCGAGCTTGTCGAGCCAGGTGTCGTCCGGCAGGCGGCGCGCGACCTGGTCGAGCACGGACACCACCTGCGGGCGCGATGCGCGTTCGCGCAGGATCCAGGCGCGGCCTTCGACGCGCGCGACGAGTTCGGCGCGCTGCACCGACACCGCGCGCGCCGACGCGGCCTGGCGCGCGACCTGCGCCTGCAGGCGCTGCGCCGCGGCCTCGCGGTTGTGCAGCACGAGCGCGAGCATCGCCGCGGTCGCCGCGACGAACACCGCGGCGAGCAGCAGGTTCCAGCCGCGCGCGGGATCGTGGCGCCGCCGCCGCAGCGCGGTCGGCAACAGGTTCACGCCGATCGGTTCGCCGTCGGCACCGGCGAGGTCGGCGCCGGCCAGCTGCGCGGCGGCATCGCCGAGCCGTGCGAGCTGTTCGTCGAGGCGCGCGCGCGGCACCACCACCAGTTCGACGTCGACCTGGCCGTCGCCGCGGCGGCCGAGCAGGCGCGCGTCGTAGGTCACCGCATCCATCGCGAACGGGGTCTGCCGGTCGATCTCGTAACCGGCGACGTCGCGCAGCCGGTCGACGGCGGCGGCGGGCAGCACCAGGCGCCGGCGCAGGCCCGCGTTCGCCGGCAGCAGCAGCCAGCGCGGCAGGTCGGACAGCGACGGCGGCACGTCGCGCGGCTCGTCGCCGGCGCGCAGCAGCACGCGGCCGCGATCCATGCCGAGCGCGCGGCGCCACGCCGGCGGCAGCCATGCGCCGAGCGCGCGGCCCCACCACGCCAGGAAACCGGCGATGCCGGACCAGCGCGGGGCGCCGCGACCGAGGCGGTCGCGCAAGGGCGTCAACGTGGCGATGCTCCGTCCTCCCAGCGCAATGGCGTCCATGCCGATCCCGGCAGGCCGCTGCCCCCGATGCGCGCGACCACGCGCAACACCGACGCGCGGCCGCGGACGCTGGCGCGGCTCTCGATACTATACGTGCCGCTGCCGCCCGCCACCGTCCCCTCGGGTACGGCCGGCAAGCCCGTCGCGGCGCGCACCGCCGCGGGCGCATAGGCCGGATCGGGGACCGCGCGGCCGCTGTAAACGGTCACAAGCGGCGCCAGCCGGGCGTACAGCGCCGGCGTCATCCCCAGCACCTGTTCGACTTCCGCCACGCTCTCGAACGGCGCGTTCGCGGGCCCGTAATCCCGGCCCGCGGCGGCGTACTCGGGCGCCTCGGCGCCGCCGGCCGGCTGGGTCAGCGCGTCCTCGTCGCGCCAGTCCACGATCGCGCCGGCGATCCGCTGCGCGTCCTGCGGGTCGCTGCCCAGTTTGCGCAGCAGCGACGCGATCAGCCCCGCGTCCGCCATGTCGAGGTCGACCTTGCCCTGCTCGTCGACGATGCGCAGGGCGACGTCGGCGTCGCCGAAGCGCCAGCGATATTCGCGCCCGTCGGGGATCCAGCGCCGCTTCTCGTCGGTTTCCGCCAGGCGCGCGATCGCGTATTCGAGGCCGGCGCGCGCCGCGCCGCGCACTTCCAGGCCGCGCGCGAGCACCTGGCCCTGCAGCTGCTCGGTGCGCGCCGACAGCGCGAACGCGCCGACCGTCGCCGCCAGCAGCGCCACCAGCCACAGCACCAGCAGCAGCGCGACACCGCGATCGCGCCTGCGTCGGCGCGCGTTCGCGTTCATGCGCCCCCCAGCTGCTGCGCGTAGCGGCCGGCGAGCGGCAGCGCGACCAGCAGCGGCGGCCATTCGCGGCCGTCCGCGTCGCGCAGGCGCAGCTCGACCTGCAAGGGCATCGCGTCGCCCTCGTTCCAGTCCGCCTGCCATTGCGAGGGCCTGCCGTCGGCACGCAGGCCGCGATAGCGGATCCCGACCGAACGCAGGCCGTCCGCCAGCACTTCCGGCGCCATGTCGCCGGCGGCGCGCGCGTCGCCGACGACGGCGCCGCCCTGCACCATCCGGAAGCCCACCACCAGCCGCAGCGTGCCGCCTTCGCCGCGCTCGACGTCGAGGCGATGCAGGTACGGCCCGCCGCGGCCGAGGTAATCCGGCAGGTCGGCGACGAACTCGAGGTGGGTGGCGTCGCCGCGGAAGCGATAGGCGATGCCGCCGGTCTCGTCCATCGCGAACGGCACCGGCCGCGCCGCGGACAACCGCGAGCGCAGGAAGCCGGAGACGGCGCGGATGCGTTCGTTGCGCTGCGAGAGCGCTTCGCCGCGCTGCACGGTCGTGGTCGCCGCGCGCAGCGTCGCGAACGCGATCGCCAGGCCGGCCGCGAGCAGCGCGGTGGCGAGCAGCACTTCGATCAGCGTGAACCCGCGCTGCCTCACTGCGGCCCCACCGCAACCGGATCAGGCCGCACGTAGCGCAGCGACTCGAGGTGCAGGCGCGTGCGCGGGTCGTCCGCCGCCGCGTCGCCCCAGCGCACGTCGAGCGCGAGCCGCAGCAGGCGCGGGGCCGCCGGATCGACCGGCTGCGGCGGCGGGACGTCCCCGCGCGCGTCGTCGCCGGCGGGTTCTTGCCAGGGCTCGACGTCGAGCGTCCAGCGATAGCGGCCGTCCTCGAAGACGCCCTCGTGCCGCCCCGGCACCAGCGTCTCCGCGACGCCGGTGTCGTCGAGCAGCGATTGCGCGTGCAGCGCGGCGCGGCCGGCGTCGTCGGACCAGCGCACCTGCCGCGACGCGTTCGACAGCGTGCCGAGCACGATCGCCAGCGCGAGCGCGAGCACCATGAAGGCGACGATCACCTCGATGAGGGTGAATCCTCGCTGCGAACGTTTCATCGCGCGCGGCTCACCGCCACCTGCCCCGTCAGCCACGCCACGTCCACCTGCCACGCCGCGCCGCCCTGCTGCAGGCGCACGCGGCCGCCGGTGGCCGCGCCGTCGGGGAAGAACACGACGGCGCCCTCGCCTTCGGACGGCTGGACTTCGCGCGCGCCGATGAACGCGACCGACGCGCTCGCCGGCAGTTCGCCATGCCGGCCCTTCGGCGCGGTCCACGCGTGCGCCGACGGATCGATGGTGAAGCGCTGCGGCTCACCGGTGGCGAGCGCCTGCGCGCGGGTGAAGCGCAGTTGCGCGGCGACGCCGTTCGCGGCCGAGCGCAGCCGCAGCCCCTCCATGCCGCGGCCGATCGCGCCCGCGCCGAGCAGCGTGGCGAGCGCGATGATCGCGAGCACCAGCACCAGTTCGAGCAAGGTGAAGCCGCGGGCGCGCACCGGCTCTTCCGTCGCGCTACTGGTACTTCAGGTCCGCGTCCACGCTTTCGCCGCCGGGCTGGCCGTCCTTGCCCAGGCTGATCAGGTCGAAAGGCTGGCCTTCGCCGGGCACGCGATAGACGTAGGGATGGTTCCAGGGATCCTTCAGCTCCGCCGGCTTCGCGTAGGGGCCGAGCCAGCCGGGTACGTTCGCCGCGTTCGCGGTGAGCGCGTCGAGCGCGGGCGGCAGGCCGCCGGTGTCCATCTCGTATTGCTGCACCTTCTCGGCGAGCGTCTGCACCTGCGCCTTGGCGAGGTTGGCCTTGGCGCGGTCGCCGCCGCCGAGGATGCGGCTGGCCGCGAACGCGACGATGCCGCCGATCAGCACGACGACCAGGATGATCTCGATCAGGCTGAAGCCGCGCTGCGCACGGCGCGCGGGGGCGGGACGGAACTGGCGGTTGCGCATGCGAAGGTCCTTATCCGATGACGGTGGTGAGGTCGTAGATGGGCGTGAGCACGGCGAGGATCACGACGCCGACGATCGCCGCCAGCACGAGCGTGACGGCCGGCACGAGCGCGGCGAGCATCCGGTCCAGCGCGAGCGACGTCTCGCGCTCGAACGCGTCGGCGGCCTTGAGCAGCATCGCGTCGAGCGCGCCGGATTCCTCGCCGACCTGGATCATCTGCAGCGCCAGCCGCGGGAAGCGCTTGCCGCGGCCGAGCGCGCCGGCCAGGCCCGCACCGTTGCGCACCTGCTCGATCGCGCCGTCGACGTCGTCGGCGAGCGCGCGGTTGCCGAGCACGTTGCGGCCGATGCCCAGCGCCGCGAGCAGCGGCACGCCGTTGCGCAGCAGGGTCCCGAGCGTGCGCGCCAGGCGCGCCGTCTCCAGCTTGGCGACCAGCGTGCCGGCGAACTTGCGCTGCAGGATCCAGGCGTCGAAACGCGCGCGGAACGCCGCGTCGCGCAGCTTGCGGTCCAGCGCCAGCGCGGCCAGCGCCGGCACGGCCAGCAGCACGATCCACCAGTCGCGCACGAACATGCCGACGCCGAGGACGATCCGCGAGAACCACGGCAGCGGCGCGTCGAGGCTGTCGTACATCGCCGCGAACTGCGGCACGACGAAGCCGAGCAGGAACAGCAGGCTCAGCGTCACCATCGCGAGCAGGATCGCCGGATAGATCAGCGCATTCACCACGCGCCCGCGCAGCGCGCGGCTGCGCTCCAGGTACTCGGCCAGGCGCGCCAGGGTGTCGTGCAGGCTGCCGCCGGCCTCGCCCGCGCGGACCATGTTCACGTAGAGCCGGCCGAAGGCGCCGTGCTGGCGCTCCAGCGCCGCCGACAGCGGGCTGCCGCCGCGCACCGCGTCGCGGATGTCGGCGACGACGCGGCGCGCCGCCTCGTCCTCGGGGAGTTCGAGCAGGATGGTGAGCGCGCGATCCAGCGGCTGTCCCGCGCCGAGCAGCGTGGACAGCTGCTGGGTGAACTGCACCAGCCGCTCGCCCGCGAAGGGCTTCGGCTTCAGCAGCGCGCGCCAGGCATTGCGCGCGCCGCCGCCCTCGCCGGCCGGCTTCGCCTCGACCGGCAGGTGGCCCTGCTCCTGCAGGCGGCGCGCGACCTCGGCGCCGTCGGCGGCTTCCATCTGGCCGTCGAGCATCTCGCCGCGCGCGTTCAGCGCCTTGTAGCGGAACAGCGCCATCGCGTCACGCGTCCTCGGTGACGCGCAGCACTTCCTCGATGGTGGTCTCGCCGGCGAGCGCCTTGGCGATGCCGTCCTCGTACATCGTGCGCATGCC
>DASTWT010000019.1:0-3919 GCA_035765815.1 Luteimonas sp.
TTCTTCATGCCGATGCGCTGCGCGTACGCGTTCATCAGCGAGGCGAACGCCTGCTCGCTGCCGGCGACGTGCTCGGCCAGCGCGATCGCGGCGTCGTTGCCCGACTGCACGACCATGCCCTTTTCCATCTCGACCAGCGGCGCGGTCTGGTTGACCGGGAAGCCGCTGTAGCTGCCCTCGGTGCCGGCGCCGCCCTCGCGCCAGGCGTGCTCGCTCATCATCACCTGGTCGTCGGCGTGCACCTTGCCCGCGGCCATCTCGGCGGCGATCACGTAGGACGTCATCACCTTGGTGATGCTCGCCGGCTCGTGGCGCTGGTCGATGTTCTCGCCGGCCAGCACCTGCCCGCTCGCGTAGTCCATCAGGATCCAGGCCGCGGAAGTTTCCGGCGCCGGCGGCGGCGGGATCGGCAGCGAATCGCTCAGCGCGGCGGGGCGCTGCGCGGCCGGCTGCGGCACGGGCTGCTGCGCGAGCGCGAGGCCGAAGGCGGCGGAAGCCAGGAACGCGGCGAGCGCGGCGGGGGCAAGGCGGGCGATTCGCTTCAAGATCGGTGGCTCCGTGGCACTGGGCAAGGGTGAAGTTTACGCGCGCGCCAGCGCGCACGCAGGATTCGCGCGGCTTTTCAGGGCATGCGCTGCGGTGCGCCGAAGCCGAGACCCTGCAGGCGCGCGGCGAGTTCCGCGGCGGCCGTGGCCGCGACCGGGCCGACGCGCAGGCGCCAGACCGCGCGGCCCGCGGCGACGCCGTCCTCGAGGCGCGCGCCGGCGATGCCGGCCCCGTTCACGCTGGCGAGCGCGCGGTCGGCGTTGCCGCGGTCGGCGAAGGTGGCGACCTGGAAGGTGATGCCCGGCGGCGGCGCTTCCACGGCGGCCGCGACCGCGGCGGCGGGCGACGGGCCGGATGCCGGCAGCATCCCTGGCATCGCGGGCGACGCGGCGGGCGCGGACGCGACCGGCGGGCGTTCGCTGGCGTCGGCGGTGGCGATCGGCAACGCGGCGACGAGGCGGTCGATCGCGGTGGCGGCCGGCGCCGCTCCGGGCGCCAGCGGCGCGGCGGGCGGAGGCGCGTCGGGCAACGGCTCGGCCGCGATTTCCGGCGCCACCGGCGGCGCGGGCGCGGTGGTCGTGGCCGCGGCCGAGGCGATGGCGTCGTAGTCCACGTGCGCGTCCTCGCCCGGCACCAGGCCCTGCACTTCCACGCGCGCGGTGCCCATGCGGTCCACGCCGAGCTTCACCGCCGCGGCGTAGCTGAGGTCGATGATGCGGCCGTCGTGGAACGGCCCGCGGTCGTTCACGCGCACCACCACGGAACGGCCGTTCGCCAGGTTGGTGACGCGCGCGAAGCTCGGCAGCGGCAGCGTCTTGTGCGCGGCGGTGAAGGCGTACATGTCGTACACCTCCAGGTTGGACGTACGCCGGCCATGGAACTTGTTGCCGTAGAACGACGCGGTGCCGACTTCGTCGTAGCCCTCCGCGCTGTCGAGCACGCGATAGGTCTTGCCGAGCACGGTGTAGGGCGAGCGGTTGCCGTAGCGCGAATGCGGCTCGTCCGTCACTTCCGGTTCGGGGATCTCGTCGACGTCGGCGATGCCGCCGGTGGGCGCGCTGTCGGCCACGCCCGGGGCGTACAGCCCGCCGCGGGTGTAGTTGCCGCGCTTGGACGGATCCTCCTGCGCCGGCGCGTACGGCGAGCGCAGGTTCCGCGGCTGCGACGTGGCGGCCGTGCCGTGGTGTTCGATGCGCACCGTCGGCGCCGGCGCCTCGGCCTTGCGCGGCGCGCTGCCGCAGGCGGCGAGCACGAGGCAGGCCGCTCCGGCCGCGACCCGCGCAAGCCCCCGGCCGGCCGCGCGATTCATGGCGCGTCGGCGCTCCCGGCGCGGATCGCCTGCGCGAGCTGGTGCACGGCGAGCGCGTACATCGGCGAATGGTTGTAGCGGGTGATCGCGTAGAAGTTGCGGAAGCCGATCCAGTGCTCGCGGCCTTCCGCGCCGTCGAAGCCGAACACGGTCGCGCCCTGCCCCGGCGCCGCGACGCGCTCGCCGGCGCGCGGCGTGTAGCCGCGCAGCAGGATCGATTCGACCGGATACACGGGATCGGGCGCCTCCGGCCGGAATTCCGGCTCGCCCGGCGCCAGGTCGGCGCGCGCGATCACCGGCGCGCCGCGCTCCCATCCGTGCGCGACGAAGTAGTTGGCGATCGAGGCGAACACGTCCTCCGGGTCGCCGAGCAGGTCGCGCCTGCCGTCGCCGTCGCCGTCGCGGCCCCAGTTGCGCCAGCTGGAAGGCATGAACTGCCCCCAGCCCATCGCGCCGGCGTAGCTGCCCTGCAGCGTGGCGACGTCGATGCCTTCTTCCTGGCCCAGCGCGAACAGCTGCGCCAGCTCGCCGGCGAAGAACGGCGCGCGCTTCGGGTACGAGAACGCGAGCGTGTACAGCGCATCGAGCGCGCGGTACTTGCCGGTGATCGCGCCGTAGCTGGTTTCCACGCCGATGATCGCGACGATGTACTCGGGCGGCACGCCGGTGGCCGCGGACACGCGCTCGAGCTCGTCGCGATGCTGCGCCATGAACGCGATGCCGTCGGCGATGCGCTTGTCGGTCATGAAGATCGGCCGGTACTCGGCCCAGCGCTTCACCTTTTCCGCGGGGCGGTTCATCGCGTCGACGATCGACTGCTGGAATTGCGCCTGCGCCAGCGTCGCGCGGATCGCGCCGGGGTCGACGCCGTAGGTCGCCGCGGCGTAGTCGACGAACGCGGCCTCGCGCTGCGCCTGCGGGATCGATGCGTCCACGACCGGCGCGGGCGCGACCGGACGCTCCGGCGGCTGCGGCACCGGCGGCACGGTCGGCTCCGGTTCGGGCAGGACGGCGGTCACCGGCGCGAGCTCGGGCGTGGCGACGGGCGTGGCGCAGCCGGCGAGCAGCGCCGCGGCGGCGAATACGAGCGGGAAACGTCTCATGCCCGCGAGCCTATCACGCTCCAAAAAGCGTTTTCGGCCGCACGATGAACGCGCCTCAGTGGCCGTGCATGGGCTTGTGGGCGCGGACCGCCATGACGACGCCGAGGCCGGCGAGCAGCGACACCGCCGACGTGCCGCCATAGCTGAGCAGCGGCATCGGCACGCCGACCACGGGCAGCAGGCCGGAGATCATGCCGCCGTTGACGATCACGTACACGAACAGCGACAGGCCCAGGCTGCCGGCGAGCAGGCGCGAATAGCCGTCGCGGGCTTCGGCCGCGATCCACAGGCAGCGGCCGACGATGAACAGGTACAGCGCCAGCACGGTCGCCACGCCGAGCCAGCCGAAGTCCTCGCTGAGCACGGCGAAGATGAAGTCGGTGGTGTGTTCGGGGAGGTAGTTGAGGTGCGACTGCGTGCCCTGCCCCCAGCCCTTGCCGGTGAGGCCGCCGGCGCCGATGGCGATCTTCGACTGGATGATGTTCCAGCCGCTGCCGAGCGGATCGGATTCGGGGTTGAGGAAGGTGAGGATGCGGTCCTTCTGGTACGGCCGCAGCATCCAGAACCAGGCCACCGGCGCGGCCGCGGCGACGCCGCCGAACGCGGCGGCGAACCACCACCACGACAGGCCGGCGAGGTAGAGCACGAACGCGCCGCTGATACCGACCAGCATCGCGGTGCCGAAGTCGGGCTGCAGCAGGATCAGGCCGGTCGGGATGCCGATGATCGCGGCCGCGACCAGGACCACGCCGAAGCGCGGCGGCAGGCGTTCGCTGTTGAGGTACCACGCCGCCATCATCGGCAACGTCAGCTTCAGCAGCTCCGCCGGCTGGAAGTAGAACAGCTTGAGGTCGATCCAGTGCCGGCCGTGCTTGCCGGTGCCGATCGCCAGCACCAGCAGCAGCGGCAGCAGCGTGATCGCGTACGCGGCCGGCGTGGCGTTGCGCAGCTTGTGCGGCGG
>DASTWT010000020.1:0-3427 GCA_035765815.1 Luteimonas sp.
ACGACCATCACCCGCGGCGCGTCGCTGACGACGTGGCGGAGCTTGTCGAGGCTGGTGGCAGGTTGCGCTTCCATGGCGTGCTTCAGGTGTCCGTCGGTCTTGTCTGGCGCAGGAAATGCCCGGTCACGACGCCCGCGCCGAGCCAGCCCAGCACGGCCGCGCCGGCGACGACGCACGAGGCGGTGGCGGGATCGAAGCCGCCGAGCGCGAAGTCGCTGCCGTAGCTCGCGGCGAGCGTGGCCAGTGGCGCGCGCAAGGCCATGGCCGCGAGCGTGAGCAGGCCGATCGCCAGCGCGCCGGCCGCCAGGCCGTACCACGCGCCGAGATAGAGGAAGGGCCGGCGGATGAAGCCATCGGTCGCGCCGAGATGCTGCAGCACCGCGATTTCCTCGCGGCGCGACTGGATGTCCAGGCGCACCGTGTTGCCGACCACCAGCAGCGCGCCCAGGCCGAGCAGCGCCGCGAGCACCACCGCGACGCGGTTGCCGAAGCGCAGCCAACCGTCGAGCCGCTGCCGCCACAGCGCGTCGTGCTGCACGAGCGCGGCTTCCGGCAGCGCCTGCAGCGAGGAGGCGAGCAACGATTCGTCGCCCGCGGGCGTCACGATCAGCAGGCTCGGCAGCGGGTTGCCGGCGTCGTCGCCGAGCGCGTCGATCGCGTCGCCGAGGCCGGCGGCGCGCAACTGCTCGAGGCCCTGTTCGGGCGTGCGCAGTTCCACCTTCGCGACGTCGTTGCGCCCGCGCAGCGCATCGGCGAGCGCGGCCGCGTGCGCGGCGTCCACGTCCTGCTTGAGGAACACGCCGATCTCGCGCGACTGCTGCACCTGCCCGGAGAAGCGCTCGACGTTGCCGAGCACCAGCCACAGCCCGAGCGGCAACGCGAGCGCCACCGCCATCACGCCGACCGTGAGCGCGCTCGACCACGGCCTGCCGAGGAAGCGGCCGAGGCTCGCGACGAGGCTGTAGAAGTGATGGTCCACCCACGCGCCCAGGCCGGAATGGTGCGCGTTACGGCGATCGGCGCCCGCTTCGCGGTTCGCGTCATTCATCCGCCAGGTCCTCGGGCGAAATGTCGTCCACCAGCTGGCCGTGGTCGAGCACCAGCACGCGCTTGCGCATGCGCTTCACCAGGCCGAGGTCGTGGCTGGCGACGAGCACGCTCGTGCCGCGCTCGGGCAGCGACGCGAACAGCGCCATGATCTCCGCCGACAAGCTGGGATCGAGGTTGCCGGTGGGCTCGTCGGCGACGAGCAGCCGCGGCTCGCCGACCAGCGCGCGGGCGATGCCGACGCGCTGCTGCTCGCCGGCGGACAGCTGCGTCGGCAGCGCGCGCTCGCGCGCGGCCAGGCCGAGGCGGTCGAGGATCGAGCGCACGCGCTTGCCGACCTCGCCGCGCTTCATGCCGCGCAGGATCAGCGGCAGCGCGACGTTCTCGTGCACGCTGCGGTCGGCGAGCAGGCGGTGGTCCTGGAACACCACGCCGACCTCGCGCCGGTGCAGCGGCACGCGCCGGCCGCGGACCTTCAGCAGGTTCCGGTCGCCGAACAGCACCGCGCCGCGGCTGGGCCGCTCGGCGAGATGGATGAGCTTGAGCAGGGTGCTCTTGCCGGCGCCGGAATGGCCGGTGACGAAAAGCATCTCGCCGGGCTGGACCTCGAAGCTGACGTCGCTCAGGGCGGCGTGGCCGCCCGGATACTGCTTGCTGACGTTGTCGAAGCGCAGGACGGCGGACATGCCGCGATTCTAGGCCGCGCCGCTCAGTGCTGCGAGCGCGGCGCGCGCGTCACCAGCGAGCGCAGGCCGCGGCCGATCCGCGTGAGCAGGCCGCCACCGGCCTCGCCGTGCGGCGCGGGCGGCGGCGAATGGCGCGCGCCGCCGCGCTTCTCGGCGTCGGACTGCCGCGGCGGCTGGCGCGCGGCATTGTCCTGGCCGGTGCCCTGGGCCTGCGCGGCCTCGCCGAGGCCGTTGCGCCGGCCACCGCGACGGCGGCGGCGCTTGCGCGGGGCATGGCCGTCGTCGGCCGGGCCGGCGGACGCCGCGGGGCCTTGGGACGGCGCGGGCACGGGGGCGAGTCCGGCCGCCGCCATCGCGGGGCGCTCGCCGTCGCGCGGCTTGCGCGGGCCGCGCTCGCCGTGGCTGCGGGCACCGTGTCCTTCGCCGCGCCCGCTGCCGGGGCCGCCGCGCCCGCCCCGGCCGCCGCCGCTGCGGCCACCGCCGCGGCGCTGCTCGTCGGCGGCGCGCTGCTCGCGCGCCTCGCGGAAGATCGTGCCGATGCTGTCGTCCTCGCCCTCGTCGCCCTCGACGGCCGCCGCCGGCGCGCGCGGCGTCCGCGGCAGCGCCGTCATCAGCTCGGCGGTGACCGGCTCGGACGGGATCTTCTGGTCGATGTAGGCCTCGATGTCGGGCAGCGACATCGCATAGCGCTCGCAGGCGAAGCTGATGGCGTCGCCCTCGGCGCCGAGGCGCGCGGTGCGTCCGATGCGGTGCACGTAGTCCTCGGCGTCGAACGGCAGGTCGTAGTTGTAGACGTGGGACACGCCGTCGATGTGCAGGCCGCGCGCGGCCACGTCGGTCGCGACCAGGATCTCGAGCTGGCCGGCCTGGAACTTCTTCAGGAGCGACTCGCGCTTCTTCTGCGGCACGTCGCCGGAGAGCACGCCCACGCGGTAGCCGTTGCGCTCCAGCGCGCGCGCGACGCGCTCGACGAAGGCCTTGGTGTTGACGAACACCATGGTCCGCGCGCCCTCGCTGCGCGAAAGCAGCCCGAGCAGCAGCGGCAGCTTCTCCTCGTCGGCCGGGTAGTAGAGCTTCTGGCGGACCTTCGCGGCGGTGATGTGCTCGGTCTCGACGACGATCTTCTCGGGCTCGTTCATGTGCTCGTAGGCGAGCTCGAGCACGCGGTGGCTCAGGGTCGCGGAGAACAGCATGGTCTGGCGCTCGGTGCGGATCGGCATGCGCCGCAGCAGGAAGCGGATGTCCTTGATGAAGCCGAGGTCGAACATGCGGTCGGCTTCGTCCAGCACGCAGACCTCGCAGGCGTGCAGGCTGACGACCTTGTGCTGCTTGACGTAGTCGATCAGGCGGCCGGGCGTGGCGATGATCACGTCGGCGCCGGCCTGCAGCAGCGAGCGCTGCTTGTCGTAGTCCACGCCGCCGTAGACGAGCGCGAACTTCAGGCCGAGGTCGGACGCGAACTTCACCGCGTCCTTGTGGATCTGGATCGCGAGCTCGCGCGTCGGCGCCAGGATCAGCGCGCGCGGGTCCTCCGGCTTGCGCTCGGCCAGCGCCGGGCGCGTGAGCAGGCGGTTCACGACCGTGACCAGGAAGGCCAGGGTCTTGCCGGTGCCGGTCTGTGCCTGGCCGGCGACGTCGCGCCCGGACAAGGTGATCGGCAGGGTCAGGGCCTGGATCGGCGTGCAGCGGGAGAA
>DASTWT010000021.1:0-2376 GCA_035765815.1 Luteimonas sp.
GTCGACCTCGGGCCCGAAGGCGGGCATCGCGGCGGGCGGATCCTCGCCCAGGGCACGCCGGAGGACCTGGCGAAGGTGCCGGAGTCGCACACCGGGCGCTTCCTGGCGAAGACCCTGGGCCTGGAAGGCAGGCCGGCGGCGAAGCGGAAATCCCCCGCGGGAGCAGCGGCCGCATGAGCGCGAACGACGACACCGCCGCGGCGCCCGCCGCGCCTGCTCCCGCCGTCCTGTTCCGGCACGCGATCGAGCCGCGCTGGCGCGATCTCGACGCGTTCGGACACGTCAACAACTCGAACTTCCTCACCTACCTCGAGGAATCGCGGATCCAGTGGTTCCGCACGCTCGGCCGCGACTGGGTGACGGCCGAGATCGCGCCGCTGCTCGCTGCCGTGCACATCGACTACCGCGCGCCGATCGGGTACCCGTCGTCGATCGCGGTCGAGCTGTTCGCCTCGCGCATCGGCAACACCAGCGTCACCCTCGGCCACCGCATCGTGTCCGCCGACGGCAAGGTGCTGCACGCCGACGGCGACGTGGTGATGGTGTGGGTCGACCGCGCCAGCGGCAAGCCGGTGCCGCTGCCCGAAGCCGTCCGCGAAGTCGCCGCCGGCCGCTAGCGCGCAACGCGCCTGGTCATGGCATCGCGATCGGGCGGGCTTCGAACGGCACGTCGAAGCGACGGCCGTCTTCCAGCGTGAACTCGACGGCGATGCGATCGCCCGCGTGCAGCGGCTTCACCGGGTCCATCAGCATCAGGTGGAAGCCGCCGGGCTCGAGCACGGCGCTGCCGCCCGGCGCGATGCGCAGCGCGGGCGTCGCGCGCATGCGGCTCATGCCGTTCTCGACCCGCGTCTCGTGCAGGCTGGTGTCGGCGAACGCGTCGCTGCGCGCGCCCACGATCGCCAGCGACGCCTTGCACGGGTTCGTGATGCGCGCGTAGCCGGCCATCATCGGCAGGCCGGCGGGCGGCATGCGGATCCAGGCGTCCTCCACCTTCGGCAGGCAGCCGGCCGCAGTCGCCGGCGCGGCCGCGGCGGCCCCGGCGAAGACGAGCGCCAGCACCGAGGCGGCGCGGGCCACCCTCGTGCTGCGGGCGCTGCGACGCGAAGCGGAATGCGGGTGCTGGTCCATGCGCATAATTGTATCCCCACCGCCCGCGGAGCCCGCCATGAGCGACCTCGTCACGACCCTCGACCACGGCGCGGTGCGGGAATTGCGGCTGGCGCGGCCGCCGGTGAACGCGCTCGACCCGGCGCTGTCGCAGGCGATCGCGGCGGGCGTGGCGCGGGCCGCCGCCGACGGCGTGCAGGGCCTGGTGCTCTCCGGCGGACCGAAGGTGTTCTCCGCAGGCCTCGACGTGCCCTTCCTGGCCTCGCTCGGCGCGGACCGCGCGGCGCTGCGCGCGGCGTGGGAGGACTTCTTCCTCGCGGCGCGCGCACTGGCCAACGCGCCGATGCCGGTCGTCGCGGCCCTCGCCGGCCACGCGCCCGCCGGCGGCTGCGTCCTGGCGCTGTGCTGCGACTACCGGATCATGGCGAGCGGCCCGTTCGCGATCGGCCTCAACGAAACCCAGGTCGGCCTGGTCGCGCCGGAAGGGATCCAGCACCTGATGCGGCGCGTGGTCGGCCCTTATCGCGCGGAACGGCTGCTGGTCGCCGGCGAACTGGTGCAATCGGAGGCCGCGCTGGCGATGGGCCTGGTCGACGAACTGGTCGACATCGACAGCGTACCGGTGCGCGCGGGCGCGTGGCTGCAGCAACTGCTGGCGCTGCCGCGCGGGCCGATGCTGGAAACGCGGCGCATCGCGCGCGCGGACCTCGTGGCGGCGCTGCAGCCGGAGCGCATCGGGCTCGATCGCTTCATCGATGGGTGGTACTCCGACGACACCCAGGCCGCATTGCGCGCCCTGCTCTCGCGCCTCGGCAAGTAATCCGCTCGGAATCCTTGCTTCGGGGCTGGGCGCCGGAAGCGTGCGCGGAATTCCGGGGGACGCCGCAAGTACGTCCCTGTAGGCTCCGTGGCGCCATCCATGGCGCCAAGGCCCCCGGAATTCCACGCACGCTTCCATCGCCTCGCACGCCACCCTTCCCCGCTTCGATGGGCAGAAGCGGGGCACGGCGTCACGAAGGCGTGGGCTGCACGTCGCTTCGTCGTCGCGGATGCGAGGGTTCGGGCCGGGGATCTCGAAAACAGGGATGTTTTCGAAGAGCCTCCATGGATGGATTCACGGCGGTCCCGCCTCGGACCCCCTCGCATCCGCGGCGACCCCGCACGAAGGCCGAGACGCATTCGCGGAGCCCGGCCCCGAAGCGACGCCTCGCTACGGTCAGTCGCCGATGGCGATCGGTCGCGACGGGTCGCTGATCCAGCCGCTCC
>DASTWT010000022.1:0-8495 GCA_035765815.1 Luteimonas sp.
CAGGGTCACGTTGATCGGCACGCCGCGGAAGATCGATTCCTCGATCGCGCCGACGCCGGCGGGCGTACCGGGGATCTTCACGAACAGGTTGCGGCACCCGGCCTGGGCGTGGATGCGCTCCGCGGCGTCGGTGCTGCCCCGGGTGTCGTCCGCGAGCAGCGGCGACAGTTCCATCGACACCCAGCCGTCGACGCCGCCGCTGGCCGCGTGCGCCGGCTCGAACAGCTTCGCCGCGCGGCGCAGGTCCTCCAGCGCGAGCTCGACGAACAACGCCTCGCCCGACAGCCCGGCGCGGGCCTTCTCGCGGATGCCGGCATCGTACGCATCGCTGCCGCCGATCGCCTCGTCGAAGATCGTCGGGTTCGAGGTCAGTCCGGTCAGGCCCCACTCGTCGATCCAGCGCGCGAGGGTGCCCTCGTCGAGCAGCTTGCGGGTGATGTTGTCCAGCCAGAGGCTCTGGCCCATGGCGCGCAGCGCCGCGAGATTGGCGTTCATGTCGTTGCCTCGTCGTCCTTCGTCAGCATGGCGCGCTGCCCTCGGGGGCCGGATCGTGCCAGGCGTCGCCCTCGACCATGGTCCGCGCCGAGGCCGGGCCCCAGCTGCCGGAGGCGTACTCGTCCACCGGTTCGGGCAGGTCGAGCACCGGGTCGACCACGCGCCACGCTTCCTCCACCGCCTCGTCGAGGGTGAACAGCGCGCCGTCGCCGCGCAGCGCGTCGCCGAGCAGGCGCTCGTACGGCGGCGCGTCGCTGCCGTGCTGGTGGCGGGCGACCAGCTCGACGTCCTCGCCGCGCATCGCTTCGCCCGGGAGCTTCACCCGCGCGCCGGCGGCGATCACGACCTCGGGCCCGAGCCGGAAGCGGAAGTAGTTGGCGCGCGCGGCGCCGCCGCCGGAAGGGTCGGCGTTGTCGAACAGCGCCAGCGGCGGACGTTTCATCTCCACGCGCACTTCGGTCGCGGTGATCGGCATGCGCTTGCCGGTGCGGATGTAGAACGGCACGCCCGCCCAGCGCCAGGTGTCGATCTCCAGCCGCAAGGCGGCGTAGGTCTCGACGTTCGATCCGGGCGCGACGCCGGCCTCGTCGCGGTAGCCGCGGAACTGCCCGCGCACCAGGTGCGCCGGATCCAGCGGCCGCATCGCCCGGAACACGCGCAGCTTCTCGGCATGGATCGCCGCCGCGCCGTCGCCGACCGGCGCGTCCATCGCCAGCAGCGCCACCACCTGCAGCAGGTGGTTCTGCACGACGTCGCGGATCGCGCCGACGTCGTCGTAGAACGCACCGCGGCCCTGCACGCCGAACGACTCGGCCATCGTGACCTGGACGTTGTCGACGTAGTTCCGGTTCCAGACGGGGTCGAGGAACGCGTTGGCGAAGCGGAAGTACAACAGGTTGCGCACCGCTTCCTTGCCGAGGAAGTGGTCGATGCGGAACACCGAGGACTCGGGGAAGACCGCGTGCAGCGCGCGGTTGAGCGCGCGCGCCGACGCCAGGTCGCGGCCGAACGGCTTCTCGACCACCACGCGCGCATCGGTCGCGCAGCCGGATTCGCCCAGCGCGCCGACCACCACGGGGAACAGCGACGGCGGGATCGCGAGGTAGTGCAGCGGGCGCTTCGAGCCCACGGCGTCGAGTTCCGCGCGCAGGCGGCGGAAAGTGCCGGGATCCTTGTAGTCGCCGTCGAGGTAGCGCAGGCGCGGCGCGAGCCGCGCGAAGGCCGCCTCGTCGATGCCGGCGCCGGCCGCGAGCGCCTCGCGGACGTGGCTGCGCAGCCCGTCGGCGTCCCACCCCGCGCGGGCCACGCCGATGACCGGGATGTCCAGCTCGCCGTCGCGGGCCAGGGCCTGCAGCGCCGGGTAGATCTTCTTGTGCGCGAGGTCGCCGGTGGCGCCGAAGAACACGAGTGCGTCGGATTGGCTGGGCCCTGCGCTCAACTTGGCTTCCCTGTGGTCGGCAGGGCGCTATTCATATCAGATCGGGGATCAAGGCGCGGTCGTCGCAACGGAAAAGGGCCGCGAGGCGGCCCTTCCGCGGAGAGGGGCGGCGCGCAGGCGCCGCCTCCGAAGGCGTCCGTCAGCCCTGCATCGGGACGATGGTGATCTCCACCCGGCGGTTCTGCGCCCTGCCCGCCTCGGTGTCGTTGCTCGCGATCGGGCGGCTTTCGCCGGCGCCGGTCACGATCATGCGCTGCATGCTCACGCCGCGCGACGACAGGTAGCCCGCGACGGAATTGGCGCGCTGCACCGACAGCTGCTGGTTGTACGCCTCGGTACCGACGCTGTCGGTATGGCCGGCGACCTCGATGACCGTCTGGTTGTACTGGTTGAGCGTCTGCGCGACGTTGTCGAGCACCGGCTGGAACTGCGGCTGCAGGTTCGCGCTGTCGAACGCGAAGGTGATGTTGCCCGGCATGTTGAGGGTGATGTTGTCGCCCTGGCGCACCACGTCCACGCCGCTGCCCGCGAGCTCGCGGCGCAGCGCCGCTTCCTGGCGGTCCTGGTAGGCGCCGATCGCGCCGCCGGCGAGGCCACCGACGCCGGCGCCGACCAGGGCGCGCTGGCGGCGCTCGACCGCATCGTGGCCGCTGAGCAGGCCGGCGACCGCGCCGATGCCCGCGCCGATCAGCGCGCCGGTACGGGTGCGGTTGGGGTCGTTGGGATCGCTGGTCTGGCCGGTGTAGGTGGCGCAGCTGGCCAGCAGCGTGGTGGCGAGCGTCGCGCAGAGCGCGGAGGCGGCGAACTTGTTCATGCGGAACTCCTGGTCGTTGGGGGCGGCCCGGGCTTGGACCTGAATGCGCGACCAAGGTACCCGCGCCGCCGTCTCCGGCGAGTGATGGATGGCGCCGCCGTTTAGCCGCCAGTCGGCGACGCGGCGTCCCGGTAGTGCCGGGGAATGCGGAGGTTGAGGCCGGTCAGGATCTCGTACGGAATCGTGCCGGCGGCCGCCGCCACGTCCTCGACCCGGATCGCCTCGGCGCCCTGCCGGCCGACCAGCACGACCTCGTCCTCGTTGAAGGCGCTGTCGCGGCCGATGTCGACCATGAACTGGTCCATGCAGATGCGGCCGACGACGGGATGGCGCGCGCCGCGGATGAGCACCTCGCCCCGCGACGACAGCGCGCGCGGCCAGCCGTCGCCGTAGCCGATCGGCACCGTGACCACGCGCGTGTCCTGCGCCGGTGCCCAGGTCGCGCCGTAGCTCACCGGGCGCCCGGCCTTGACCACCTTGAAGTACACGACCTGCGACAGCAGCGACAGGGCCGGTCGCAGCGCGAGCGTCGCGCGCGAGGCGGGATCGGGCAGCACGCCGTAGACGATGATCCCGGGACGCACCATGTCGAGCCAGGTTTCCGGGAAGTGCAACACGCCGCCGGAATTGGCGAGGTGCCGCATCGGCATCGGCGCGCCGAGCCGCCCGAAGTGCGCGCAGGCCTCGGCGAAGCGTTCGACCTGCAGCGCCGTCATCGGCGACGCCGGATCGTCGGCGCAGGCCAGGTGCGAGTACACGCCCTTGGTCTCGCACCATCGCGACGCCACCGCCGCCTCGATGAAGGGCCCGGCGGAGTAGCTGTGGACGCCGATGCGCTCCATCCCGGTGTCGATCTTGAGGTGCACGATCGCCTTGCGCCCGGCCGCCTCCGCCGCGGCCTCGACCTGGCGCAGCTTGTCGAGCGAGGACACCGTCGCTTCCAGGCCGTGGGCGATGAACTGGCCCGCCTGCGGCCCGAAGATGCCGCCCATCACCAGGATCGGGACGCGCACGCCGGCCTGCCGCAGGGCGATGCCTTCCTCCAGGAACGCAACGCCGAGCTGGTCGACGCCGAGCGCCTCGAGGCGCTTCGCGACCGGCACCAGGCCGTGCCCGTAGGCGTTCGCCTTGACCACCGCCATCACCGGCACGCCGGTGCGGGCGCGGATCGCGGCGAGGTTGTGCGCGATCGCGTCGAGGTCGACCACGATCCGGGTCGGGCGTCCGCTCTCGATCGCTGCCTGGTCCATCAGCGCATTGTATGCGGCGCCCCGCGCGCCGCCGCCCTGCCCTGGAGGGCGAAGAGGCCGGCGAGGACGACGGCCACCGCGGCCTCCGTCGCCCACACCGACCAGGGCACGCCGAAACCAGCCGGCAGGTCCACGCTGCCGCCGATCCACGTGCCGTACAGCGCCTTGTCGACGAAGGGCACCGGCAGGATCGGCAGCATCGGCAAGAGCATCGCGCCGGCGAACACCCAGCCGCGGCGACGCGGCGCCAGCGTCCGCCAGCAGGCGATCAGCGGCGGCAGCGACAACGCCAGCACGGTCGCGCCCGCGAGCCAGCGGCTCCAGCCGGGCGAGACGAGATCCCAGAGCACGCCTTCGTCGCCGCCACCCGCCAGTGCGGTGACCAGCCGCAGGAACGGCTTGTCGGCGATCACCAGGCCGAAGCCGAGCAGCCGCCAGCGTTCGGACCGGAGCAGCGGAACGCCGAGCCACATCAGCGCGTAGCTCAGTGCCGGGCCGGCCGCCGTGGACCACGGCCAGGCGCCGCCACAGGCCGCGTCGATGGCGAACAGGCTCAGGCTCATCCGCCCGGTCCCGCCGCAGACCGCCGCCGCGGTGAGGTGATGGGTGAACTCGTGGGCGAACGACGCCAGCCAGGTCAGGGCGACCAGGGCCAGCAGGCTGCGGGCGTCGAACGGAAAGCGGTAGTCGGCGGTCATGGCGCGCATTCGGGCGGGGACCGGAGTCCGATGCCGCGTGCGGCCAACAGGTTTAAGTCCCCTCGACTTGCGCCGGGCCCGCGGGCGGGCGCGGAGGGAGGAAGCCGACCATGGGTCGGCTCTACTCGAAGCTGCCGACCGAGTCGTGCGCCAGGTTGTCGAAGCGGGTGTATTCGCCGAAGAACTTGAGCTTCAGCGACCCGGTCGGGCCGTTGCGCTGCTTGCCGATGATGATCTCGGCCAGGCCCTTGTCCGGCGAGTTTTCCTTGTTGTAGTAGTCGTCGCGGTAGATGAAGACGATCACGTCGGCGTCCTGCTCGATCGCGCCGGACTCGCGCAGGTCGGCCATCATCGGGCGCTTGTCGGTGCGCGTCTCCAGCGAGCGGTTGAGCTGCGACAGTGCGATCACCGGGACGTTCAATTCCTTCGCCAGGCCCTTCAGCGAGCGCGAGATCTCGGAGATCTCGGTGGCGCGGTTCTCGCTGTTGCCGGGCACCTGCATCAGCTGCAGGTAGTCGACGACGATCAGCCCGAGGCCGTGCTCCTTCTTGATCCGGCGCGCCTTGGAACGCAGCTTTTCGGGCGACAGCGCGGGCTCGTCGTCGATGAAGATCTTCGCTTCCCGCAGCAGCCGGATCGCGCTGGTCACGCGGCTCCAGTCCTCGTCCTCGAGCTGGCCGGTGCGCAGGCGGGTGGCGTTGATGCGGCCGACCGAGGAGATCAGGCGCAACGCGAGCTGGCTGGCCGACATTTCCATCGAGAAGATCGCCACCGGCTGCTTCGACTTCATCGCCGCGAACTCGGCCATGTTGAGCGCGAGCGTGGTCTTGCCCATCGACGGGCGCGCGGCGAGGATCAACAGGTCGGTCGGCTGCAGGCCGGCCGTCATCTCGTCGAACTCGGTGTAGCCGGTCGGCAGGCCGGTGACGCTGCCGCCGCTCTCGAAGCGCTTCTGCAGCACGTCGAAGGCCTCGGCCAGCGCGGTGTGCACCGGCACGAAGTCCATCCGCCCCTTCGCGCTGTGCTCGGCGATCGCCAGCACGCTCGATTCGGCCGCATCCAGGATCTCGCTGGTGTCGCGGCCGTCGGGCTGGAAGCCGTCGTTGACGATGCCGGTGCCGACCTCGATCAGCTGCCGCAGCACCGCCTTGTCGCGCACGATCTCGGCGTAGGCCGTGATGTTGGCCGCGGACGGCGTGGTGGTCGCCAGTTCCACCAGGTACGCGCCGCCGGCCACCTGCTCGGCCGCGCCCATGGATTCGAACCACTCGCCCAGCGTGACCGCGTCGTACGGCCGCCCCTTCTCCGCCAGTTCGCGGATCGCGCGGTAGATCAGCTGGTGGTCCCGCCGGTAGAAGTCGCTGTCGGCGAGGATGTCGGCGACGCGGTCGTAGGCGTCCGGCGCGAGCATGAGCCCGCCGAGCACCGCCTGCTCCGCTTCCACCGACTGCGGCGGTACTCGCAGCTGTTCGACCCGCTGGTCCGCCCGTCCCTGGAACGGAGACGCCTCTGCACGGAATCCCTGGCGCGCGCTCATCAGTGTGGTGACTCCCCCGGGCGGACCGTCTGCGCGGCCCTGATGATGCTGCGAATCGAACTGTTGCAGCCTGGTAGCCATCGTAGTCGGCCATCCGCCGGAGCCGTTGCAGACAACTCTGTGGATAACCGGTGGGAATCGCAGGAGCTGCGACACGCCGGGCGAAAGCCGGCCGACGGACGGCGGAAACGAAACGGGCGCCCGAAGGCGCCCGCTGCGTCATCGCCCGGAGGCGAGTTTTCCGATGGAGATCAGGCCGCTTCGGCGGCGACGATCACCTTCACCGGCGTCTCGACGTCGGCGTGCAGGTGCACGATGACCTCGGTTTCGCCGACGTTGCGGATCGCGCCCTCGCCCATCACCACTTCGGCCTTCTCGACCGGCATGCCGAGCTTCGTCAGCGCCTCGGCGATCTCGCGCGGGCCGACCGAGCCGTACAGCTTGCCCTCGCTCGAGGCGTTGGCATAGATCGTGACGCTCGCGCCCTCGAGCTTCGCCTTGCGGGACTCGGCGTCGCCCAGCAGCGCCTGCGCCTTGGCCTCGTACTCGGCGCGGCGCGCCTCGAACTCGGCGAGGTTGGCGGCGGTGGCCGGCACGGCCTTGCCCTGCGGCACCAGGAAGTTGCGGCCATAGCCCGGCTTGACCTTGACCTTGTCGCCCAGGCCGCCGAGGTTGGTCACCTTCTGCAGAAGAATCAGTTCCATCGTATTGCTCCGTATTCGTTAGCGCCGCGCTGCGACGCAACAGTTGCTGTCCGAACGGACGGGAAATTCAGAGAAGCGGGCGGTTCCGTTGAAAGTCCGCACATGGATGTGCGGGCTCTTGCGGAGGGATCCGCATCAAGGGTTGTGGTTGTCGGTGTACGGGATCAGGGCCAGGAAGCGCGCGCGCTTGACCGCGGTCGCCAGCTGGCGCTGGTACTTGGACTTGGTGCCGGTGATCCGGCTCGGGACGATCTTGCCGGTCTCGGTCAGGTTCTGGCGCAGGGTGTTGAGATCCTTGTAATCGATCTCCTTGACGCCCTCGGCGGTGAACTTGCAGAACTTGCGGCGGCGGAAGAACTTGGACATGTCGGTGTGCTCCTAGGGGGCGAGATCAGGCGGCTTCGGCGGAATCGTCGGCGGTGCCGATCGCGTTCTCGTCGTCGTCGCGGCGGCGGCGCTCGCCGCGCTCGGGCTTGTCGCCCTTCTCGTCCTTGTTCTTCATGATCAGCGACTGCTCGGTCACCGGCTCGTCGCGGCGGACGACCAGGTGGCGCAGGATCGCGTCGTTGAAGCGGAACGCGTCGACCAGCTCGTTCAGGGCTTCCTGGCCGGCTTCGACGTTGAACAGCACGTAGTGGGCCTTGACCAGGTTCTCGATCGGATAGGCCAGCTGGCGGCGGCCCCAGTCCTCGAGGCGGTGGATCTTGCCGTTGCCCGCCTCGATGAGCGACTTGTAGCGCTCGATCATGGCCGGCACCTGCTCGCTCTGGTCCGGGTGGACCAGGAACACGATTTCGTAATGACGCATTGTGGTTTTCCTTGTGGATGTCGGCGCGGCGCGCGTGGCGCCGGACCTGGCAGCCCCCCGTCGGCCGGGACGGTCGCGGTGGGGCAAGGTCTCCCCGGAGGCCGGGGAGCCGGCAATTATGGCCGAATCAAGGGGTTGCGGGCAACCATGTAGAGCCGATCCATGGTCGGCTGCCTCTCCGCACCCCAGCCCGGCCGGGGGGCCGGGCAGCCGACCATGGGTCGGCTCTACGCGGCCCGGTCGGCGTCGGTCGTGAACGACTCGCCGCAGCCGCATTCGGCGGCCGCGTTGGGGTTCTGGAACACGAACTGCTCGTTCAGGCCGGCCTGCAGGAAGTCGATCCGGGTGCCGTCCACGAAGGGAAGGCTGTCGGCGTCCACGTAGACCCGGACCCCGTCCTGCTCGAACACGGCGTCGCCCTCGCCCGCGGAACGGGCGAGCTCGACCAGGTAGCCCCAGCCGGAGCAGCCGGTGCGGCGCACGCCGAAGCGCAGGCCCAGCGCCTGCGGGTCGGCCGCGAGGTAGCCGCGGATGCGTTCGAGCGCGGCGGGTGCGAGTTGGATCGCCATGCCGCGATTATACTCGCCGGTTCACGCACGGAATGAACCACCAGGGCATGACAACGGTCAGCGTCGAACATGCGCTCGCGGGCAAGCTGCCCGTCGGCGGCGAAGTCACGGTCCGCGGCTGGGTGCGCACCCGGCGCGACTCCAAGGCCGGGCTGAGCTTCGTCAACGTGAGCGACGGCTCC
>DASTWT010000023.1:0-3409 GCA_035765815.1 Luteimonas sp.
TTTTCATGACGGACTCCAGCGTGGCGGGGGACCGATGGGGCATGCAACGCGGCGGAGGCCGGGCCGGGGTCAATCACGCGCAATCGGCGATCGCGTAAACTGCGCGCTTGCGCTACGGACTGTGTTGCATGGCCAAGCCAATCAGAATCCTCACCGGTATCACCACGACCGGCACGCCGCACCTGGGCAATTACGTCGGCGCGATCCGCCCGGCGATCGCGGCCAGCCGCCAGGCGGACGCCGAGTCATTCTATTTCCTGGCCGACTACCACGCCCTGATCAAGTGCGACGATCCGGCGCGCATCCGTCAGTCAACGCTGGAAATCGCCGCGAGCTGGCTGGCCTGCGGCCTCGATCCGGAAAAAGTATATTTCTACCGTCAGTCCGACATTCCCGAAATTCCGGAACTCACCTGGCTGCTGACCTGCGTCACCGCCAAGGGCCTGCTCAATCGCGCGCACGCCTACAAGGCCGCGACCGATGCGAATCGCGACAAAGGCGAGGATGCCGACGCCGGCGTGACCGCGGGGTTGTACATGTACCCGGTGCTGATGGCGGCGGATATCCTCATCTTCAACGCGAACAAGGTGCCGGTCGGCCGCGACCAGGTGCAGCACATCGAGATGGCGCGCGACTTCGCGCAGCGCTTCAACCACCTTTACGGCGACGCGTACTTCGTGCTGCCCGAAGCGGCGATCGAGGAACAGGTGGCGACGCTGCCGGGCCTCGACGGCCGCAAGATGAGCAAGAGCTACGACAACGTGATCCCGCTGTTCGCGCCGCGCGAGCAGCTGCGCAGGCTGATCCTGTCGATCGTGACCGACTCGCGCGCGCCGGGCGAGCCGAAGGACACGCAGGGCTCGTCGCTGTTCGAGATCTACCGCGCCTTCGCCAGCGCGGAAGAGTCGGCGGCGATGCGCCAGGCCTACGCCGACGGCATCGGCTGGGGCGACGCGAAGCAGAAGCTGTTCGAGCGCATCGACGCCGAAGTCGCGCCGATGCGCGAGCGCTACGATGCGCTGATGGCGCACCCGGAGCGCATCGAGGCGCTGCTGCGCGAAGGGGCCTCGCGCCTGCGCGAGGCGCACGCGATCCCCTTCATGCAGCGCTTGCGCGCGGCCGTCGGCCTGCGCGACCTCGGCATCGGCGCGGCTGCGGGCGACAAGGCGCCGGGCGCGCGCGCGGCGAAGGCGTCGCTGCCGGCGTTCAAGCAGTACCGCGAGACCGATGGTCGTTTCCATTTCAAGCTGGTCGACGGGGATCGCGAGCTGCTGCGCAGCCGCGGCTTCGAATCGCCGAAGGACGCCGGCGCTCGCATCGCCGCGCTGCGCCGCGACGGCTTCGCCGGCGCCGACGCGGACCTGGCGCTGGGCGACGGCGTCGAGGCCGCCGACGTGCGCGCCGCGCTCGAGGCGCTGCGCGCCGCCGACGAGGCGAAGGCGTGAACCTGTCCGGCATGCCGGACCTCGCGGTCTTCCTGTTCGCGCCGTGGTTCCTGGTGCTGGCGGTGCTCTACTGGCTGTATCCGCGCCAGCCGCGGCATGCGCGCCGCCGCGCGTTCGACGTCGTGGCGCTGCTGGTCGCCGTCGCGGCGTTCGTGGCGATGCTGCACTGGGCGCACGGCTACGCCGATCGCCAGTACGGCACGATGTGGCCGCAGATCCTGGCGACGTCCGCCGGCTACGGCGTGTTCCTGCTGGTACTGGTGGTCGCGATCTTCGTGCGCCGCGCCTGGCTGCGCCGCATGTAGAGCGGACCCGCGGTCCGCTCCAGCCGACCTCGGGTCGGCTCTACGGCCACTCGTTCGGCGGCTCGCCCTGTTCGGGGTGGTGCATCTTCACCACTCGAGGTCGTCGACCTGGCAGTCGATGATGAACCCCGCGAGCCGGCTGCGATGCGCCATGGCCGCTACTGCGGAAGCGCGAGGTCGTCGAGCAGCGCCTTGAGGAAGCGCGCGGCTTCGCCGCCGGTGGCGGCGCGGTGGTCGAAGGTCAGCGAGATCGGCATGCGGCGATGCACCTCGATGCCGCCCATCACCGCGACCACGTCGTGCGAGAGCTTGCCCGCGCCGACGATCGCCACGCACGGCGGCACCACGACCGGGGTCGCGTAGCGACCGGCGAACATGCCGAAGTTGGACAGCGAGATCGTGTAGCCCGACAGCTCGCTGGCCGGGATGGTGCGCGATTCGACCTGCGCGCGCAGCCGCTGGATGCCGGCGCGCACGCCCTGCGGATCGAGCATGTCGGCGTTGCGCAGCGCGGGCACGAACAGGCCGTCCTCGGTGTCCACGGCGATGCCGATGTCCACGTGCGGATGCATCGTGCGCGACAGCGACTGGCCGTCGAACCACGCATTGAGCGCCGGCACCGCCTTGCACGCGGCGACGATCGAGCGGATCAGGCGCGCGGTGATGTCATGCTTGCCGAGCCAGGCGTGCAGGTCGGCGTCGTCCACCAGCGTCGTCGGCACGACGTTCGCGTGCGCGTCGGCCATCACGCGCGCCATGTTGCGGCGCACGCCCTTGAGCTGCTCCGGCTGGCCGGTGGCGGCGACGCCCGGCGGCTGCGTGCGCATGGGCTTGCCGGCCTGCGACAGCGTGCTGCGCTGCGCGGCGGCGGCGACGGGCGCCGCAGCGGATGCGCTGGCCATGGGGCCGGCGCGCATCGGCGCCTGCGCAGCCGGAACGGCCGGCGACGTGCCGGCCTTCGCCGAACCGTCGGCGGCGGCCTGCTTCACGTCGGCCATGGTCACCGTGCCGTCCGCGCCGCTGGCGCGCACGCGCGCGATGTCGACGCCGAGCTTGCGCGCCATCGCGCGCACCGCCGGCATCGCCTTGACGCCGCCGACCGCGACCGCGGATTCGCTGCGCACCGCGTCGGAGGACTGCATCGCGCCGACCACCGTGCCCGCGTCGTCGCGCTTGGCGGCGGCCGCGCCGTCGGGATGGCCCTTCGGCGCCGGCGCGCCCTTGGCGGAAATCGCGCCGCCCTCGTCGGAAGCGACCACGCGGTTGTCCGGCGCCGGATCCTGCGAGCCCACGCTGTGGGCAACCGCGCCCGCGCCGTGGTGATGGCCGGTGTCCTGGCCCTCGGCGCGCTGCGGCATCGACGGATCGACCTCGAACTCGGCCAGCATCGTGCCGGTGACGATGATGTCGCCCGGGCCGCCGGCGAGCTTCAGCACCTTGCCGCTGACCGGCGAGGGCACGTCGACCACGGCCTTCGCCGTTTCCATCGAAACGAGGTTGTCGTCGAGCTTGATGACGTCGCCTTCCTTGACGTACCACTCGACGATGGTCGCGTCCGGCAGGCCCTCGCCGAGGTCGGGAAGCAGGAATTTCTTGCTCATTGCCGTCGTTCCTTACGAATGGGCGACCGCGCGCTTCGCGGCGGCGACGATGCGGTCC
>DASTWT010000024.1:0-11106 GCA_035765815.1 Luteimonas sp.
GCGCTGGTGCTGATGGACCAGGCGCTGCGGCATCGCGCGCAGTGCGGCGACGTGGGTGAAATGTCCCCCAGGATTCCAGGATGAAGATGCAAGGCAGGCGGCTGTGAACGGCAAGCGATTCAAGGTTGCGGTGGTCGGCGCCACCGGCGCGGTCGGCGAGACGATGCTGTCGGTGCTCGCGGAGCGGAAATTCCCCGTCGGCGAACTGCTCGCGCTGGCGAGCGAGCGCTCGGCAGGCGGCGAGGTGGCGTTCGGCAACGACGAGGTGATGGTGCGCGACCTCGCGACCTTCGATCCGGCCGGCGTCGACATCGCGCTGTTCTCGGCGGGCGGCGACGTGTCGCGCGAGTACGCGCCGAAGTTCGCCGCCGCCGGCGCCGTGGTGATCGACAACTCGTCCGCGTTCCGCCGCGACGACGACGTGCCTCTGGTCGTGGCCGAGGTCAATCCCGAGGCGCTGAAGCACCGGCCGCGCGGCATCGTCGCCAACCCGAACTGCTCGACCATGCAGATGCTGGTCGCGCTGGCGCCGCTGCACCGCGCCGCGGGCATCGAGCGCATCAACGTCGCGACCTACCAGTCGGTGTCGGGCACCGGGCGCCGCGCGCTCGAGGAGCTCGGCCGGCAGACCGCCGCGCTGCTGAACTTCCAGCCGGCCGAGCCCGAGGTGTACCCGGTGCAGATCGCGTTCAACGTGATCCCGCACGGCGGCGACTTCCTCGACAACGGCTACACCAGCGAGGAGATGAAGCTGGTGTGGGAGACGCGCAAGATCCTCGGCGACGAGTCGATCGCGGTGAACGCCACCGTCGTGCGCGTGCCGGTGTTCTACGGGCATTCCGAGGCGGTGTCGATCGAGACCCGCGACAAGCTCACCGCGGCGCAGGCGCGGGCGCTGCTCGCGGCCGCGCCGGGGGTCGAGGTCGTCGACGAAGCCACCGGCGGCGGCTATCCGACGCCGGTGACGCACGCGTCCGGGCGCGATCCGGTGTACGTCGGCCGCATCCGCGAAGACCTGTCGCACCCGCGCGGGCTGAACCTCTGGATCGTGGCCGACAACATCCGCAAGGGCGCGGCGCTCAACGCGGTGCAGCTCGCGGAACTGGTCGCCGCGGAAGCGTGACGGAATGCGCGCGTCGTTGCGCGCGGGCGCGGCGGACCGCTAGAGTCTGGACGGGAAGTCCCGGGGGAAGGGCGTGAAGGCAGGCAAGGCGGGCATGCGCAGGCGCGGCATCCACGGACGCGGCATCCACCGGCGCGCGCTGCAGGCGCTGTTGCTGGCCTGCGCCCTGGCCGTCGCGCTGCCGGCGCTCGCGCTCGGCCTTGGCCGCATCGTGGTCAAGTCGGCGCCGGGCCAGCCGCTGCTCGCGGAAATTCCCGTCGTCGCCGCGGATCCGTCGGAACTCGGCAACCTCCAGGTGCGCCTGGCCTCGCCGGACACTTTCCGCCGCGTCGGCCTGCCCGCGCCGGACGCGGCCACCGCCAACCTGCAGTTCACCGTCGCCGTCGACGGGCGCGGCCAGCCCGTGATCCGGGTGACGAGTGCGGCGCCGCTGCGGCAACCCCTGCTCACGTTCCTGATCGAAGTGGACTGGGGCGCGGGCCGCCTGGTGCGCGAGTACTCCGTGCTGCTGGAGGCGCCGAGTTCGCTCGCCGCGCCGGCACAGCCCATCCAGGCGCCGACCGTCGCCGCGCCGAACACGATCGCGCGCGAGCCGGAACCCGCGCCTGCGCCTGCGATCCCGGCGCAGCCCGCGCCGCAGCCGCCCGCGGTGCCGCCCGCGCCTGCGCCGGCTGCACCGTCCGCCGAACAACCGCCCGCGGAAACGACCGCGCCGCCCGCGCCCGCCGAAACCGCGCCGGAATCGCCGGCGGGGATCGCGCCCGACACGGACATCGTCTCGGAGCCGCTGCCCGAACCGCCGGCACCGCAACCGGCGGCACCACCCGCGGAGCCGCCGGCACCGGTTCCGGCGCCCGCGCCTGCGCCTGCACCGGCGTCGGCCTCGGCGACCGAAGGCGGAGCGGCGATGGTGCACACCGTGCGCGCCGGCGAAACGCTCAGCAGCATCGCCAGCGGGCTCGAGCGCGGCGGCCGCAGCCTCGACCAGATGATGCTGGCGTTGCTGCAGGCCAATCCCGAAGCCTTCATCGGTGGGAACATCAACCTCGTCCGCGCCGGCGCCGTGTTGCGCGCGCCGTCGGACGACGCGCTCGAACGCTACAGCAGCGGCGAGGCCGCGGCGCTGGTCCGCCAGCAGGTGGCGCAGTGGCGCGCGGCCGCGGCGGCGAGGCTGCCGGCGGGCGCGGCCGGCGCGGAGGGCGCGGCGCCGATCGCGGCCTCCCCGGATTCCGGCGGCGGCGTCGGCCAGTCGCAGGCGCGCCTGAAGGAGCCGCGGCTGCAGATCGTGCCGCCCGCATCGGGCAAGGGCGCAGGCACACAGTCCGGCACGCAGGCCGGCGGCGAGGGCGAAATGCTGCAACAGGAAATCCAGGAGAGCCGCGAGACGGTCGCTGCGCGCGATGCCGAAGTCGGCGAGCTGAAGACGCGCGTCGCCGAGCTCGAGAAGATCCAGCAACAACAGCAGCAGCTGATCGCGATGAAGGACAGCGCGCTGGCCGAAGCGCGCGCGAACCTGGCGAAGGCGCAGCAGCAGGCCGCGACACAGCCTGCGCAGGCGGCGGCGAAGGACGCCGCGCACGACACCGTACTGTGGCCGTGGCTGGTCGTCGCGTTGCTCGTCGCCGTGGCTGCGGGCGGGTGGTGGTGGAGCCGACGCAGGGACGCCCGCCCCGGCGTGTTCGCTGCTCCGCGCGGCCCGCGACCGTCGCCGGCCGTGACGACGCCCGCACCTGTTCCCGCCGCTGCGCCTCCGGCCACGGCGCCTTCGTTCGCGGCGACGCCTGCCGCAACGGCCGCCGCCGCGCCTGCGGCGACGGTTCCGGCCGCGCCGCCGTCGTCGCCGCCTGCGTCCGCGGCTGCCGGGTCCGCCGACACCGCCTCGCATGTAACCGTTGCCCCTGCGCCTGCGTCCGCTGCGCCCGCGCCGGCCGCGCCGGCCGCGCCGGCCGCCGCAACGCCGCCCGCCTTCGCGGCGGAGCCGCGCGCGCGCGACTGGACCGCTTCGCCGGCGCTCGTCGGTACCGTGCCGCCCGCGACCGGGATGCTGCTGCCCGAGGAAAACGTCCCGCCGGCGCGACAGGTCGAACTCGCGCGCGCCTACCTCGACCTCGGCGACGAACCCGCTGCCCGCGCGTTGCTGCGCGAGGCGATCGAAGGCCGCGATCCGGTCGCGCGCGAAATCGCGACGCGGATGCTGCGGGAGCTCGGGTGACGGCGACGCCGCAGGCACCGCGGGGACGCTGAGCATGCGCTACGCGCTCGGCCTGGAATACGACGGCAGCGCCTTCTCCGGCTGGCAGCGGCTCGACCGCCCGGACGGGCCCGCGCGCCGCGCCGAGGCCACGCTGCAGTCGGCGCTCGAAGCCGCGCTGTCGTCGATCGCCGGCCATCGCGTCGACACGACCTGTGCCGGCCGCACCGACGCCGGCGTGCATGCGGCCTGCCAGGTCGTGCATTTCGACAGCGACGCGCCGCGCGAGCCGCGCGGGTGGGTGCTGGGCACCACCTCGCGCCTGCCGCCGGAGATCAGCGTGCTGTGGTGCCAGCCGGTGGACGACGCGTTCCATGCGCGCTTCAGCGCGCGCGCGCGCCGCTACCGCTACCGCATCCTCAACCGGCCGGTCCGGCCCGCGCTGCAGCGCCAGTACCTCGCGTGGGAACGCCGCCCGCTCGACGCGGGCGCGATGCACCGCGCCGCGCAAGCCCTGCTCGGCGAGCACGATTTCTCCGCCTTCCGCACCGTCCATTGCCAGGCGCCGCACGCGCGCCGGGACCTGCAGCGCATCGCGGTCCGGCGCGACGGCGACGTGGTCGAGGTCCAGGTGCAGGCGAACGCCTTCCTTCACCACATGGTCCGTAACATCGTGGGCAGCCTGTTGCCCGTCGGCCGCGGCGACGCGGGCGAGGGCTGGCTCGCGGAGCTGCTGGCGGGGCGGGACCGCACGGTCGCCGGCCCGACCGCACCTCCCGGCGGGCTCCTGTTCGAGGGGCCGCTGTATCCTGCGGGTTGGCGGCTGCCCGCGGCCGTGAGCCTGGACGACGCCGCATCGGACGCCACCGCATCGGACAAGGAGGCCGCATGCCCACCACCGGGATGATCCCGATCCAGGAACGCCGGACCCTGTTCCGCACCCGGGTGAAGTTCTGCGGCATGACCCGCTCCGGCGACGTGCGCCTGGCCAGCGAGCTCGGCGTGGACGCGGTCGGCTTCGTGTTCGCGGACGGCAGCCCGCGCCGGGTCCATCCGCAGCAGGCGCGGATGATGCGGCAGGCGCTCGGCCCGCTCGTCGACGCGGTCGCGTTGTTCATGGACAACCCGATCGAGGAAGTGCGCAAGGCGGTGCGGCTGGTGCGGCCGACGCTGCTGCAGTTCCACGGGCGCGAGGACGACGCGTTCTGCCGCGGTTTCGGCGTGCCGTACATCAAGGCGATCGCGATGGGCGGCGAAGTCCCCACCGCGGCGGTGCTGCGCTCGCGCTATCCCGGCGCCGCCGGCTTCCTGTTCGACGCCCACGCGCCTGGCGCGCCCGGCGGCACCGGCCAGCGTTTCGACCTGTCGCGGCTGCCGGCCGACCTGCAGGCGCCGATGCTCCTGGCCGGCGGCCTGGATCCGGGCAACGTCTTCGAGGCGGTGACCCGGGCGCTGCCCTGGGGCGTGGACGTGTCCAGCGGGATCGAGAGCGAGCCAGGCATCAAGGACGGCGAACGGATGCGGCGCTTCGTCGAGGAAGTGCGCCGGGCGGACTGCCACGTCGAGCACACGCCGGCCTAGGCGCTACACTGGCGGGCCCGAGTGCCGGATGCCGGCGCAGACCGCCGTCCGATGAACCCGCCGTCCGCTTCCGCCGCCGCCCCTCCCGCAAGCCCCGCCTTCGATGCCATGCCCGACGCGAACGGGCACTTCGGCGTGCATGGCGGGCGCTTCGTGGCCGAGACCCTGGTCGAGCCGCTGCGCGAGCTGGCCGCCGCCTACGACGAGGCGCGCGCCGACCCGGCATTCGCCGCCGCGTTCGAGGACGACCTCGCGCACTACGTCGGCCGCCCGAGCCCGATCTACTTCGCGCGGCGCCTGAGCGCGGAAGTCGGCGGCGCGCGCATCCTGCTCAAGCGCGAGGACCTGAACCACACCGGCGCGCACAAGATCAACAACACCATCGGCCAGGCGCTGCTCGCCAGCCGCATGGGCAAGACCCGGATCATCGCCGAGACCGGCGCGGGCCAGCACGGCGTGGCCACCGCCACGGTGGCGGCGCGGCTCGGGCTGCAGTGCGTCGTGTACATGGGCGCCACCGACATGGCGCGGCAGCGCCCGAACGTCGAGCGCATGCACATGCTCGGCGCGACCGTCGTGCCGGTGGAAGCCGGTTCGGCGACGCTGAAGGACGCGCTCAACGAGGCGATGCGCGACTGGGTCGCGAACGTGCACGACACGTTCTACATCATCGGCACGGTCGCCGGCCCCGATCCGTACCCGCGCATGGTCCGCGACTTCAACGCGGTGGTCGGGCGCGAGGCGCGCGCGCAGATGCTGGCCGAGCACGGCCGGCTGCCCGACGTCGTGGTCGCCTGCGTCGGCGGCGGCAGCAACGCGATCGGCATCTTCCACGCCTTCCTCGGCGACGCCGGCGTGCGACTCGTCGGCGCCGAAGCGGCGGGCGAGGGCATCGCGAGCGGGCGGCACGCCGCATCGCTGTCGGCCGGCCGCATCGGCGTGCTGCACGGCAACCGCACCTACGTGCTCTGCGACGACGACGGCCAGGTCACCGAGACCCACTCGGTGTCCGCCGGCCTGGATTATCCGGGCGTCGGCCCGGAACACGCGTACCTCAAGGACACGGGGCGCGCCACCTACGTCGGCGTGACCGACGACGAGGCCCTCGCCGCGTTCCACCGCCTCGCGCGCACCGAGGGCATCCTGCCCGCGCTCGAATCCAGCCATGCGCTCGCGCAGGCGATCGGCCTCGCCGCGGGCATGCCGCGCGATGCGATCGTGCTCTGCAACCTGTCGGGGCGCGGCGACAAGGACCTGCACACCGTCGCGGCGCGCCGCGACGCTTCCACCCATTCCCGATGAAGGCACCAGAGGCGACACGATGAGCGAAGACAACACCCCCGCCGGCCAGGACGCATCCCCGGCGGCCCCCCAGCACAGCCAGATCGACCCGGCGTTCTACACCTGCGTCAACGCGCAGCTCGAGCTCGCCAACGCCCAGGCGCAGAGCGGGCACGGCCTGCGGCGCATCAGCCTGGCCACGCTGCATTCGGCCGCGCGTTTCAACGCGCACGCCTTCCTCGACGAGATGCAGGGCAAGGTCGCGGAGCAGCGCACGATGTTCCTGGACTACATGACCGACCTGTACCGCCGCCTGCTCAACGACCAGCTGGACGTCCTCGGCGCGGTCCGCGGCATCGACGTCGGCGAGTCCGAGCTGGCCGAGGAATACAAGGCCAGCGGCTACGTGCCGGGCAAGGGCTTCACCGGCCAGGACGCGGGCGCCGGCGAGGCGTGATGGCGCGGCTGCAGGCCCGCTTCGACGCCTTGCGCGCCGCGCACCGCAAGGCGCTGGTGCCGTTCGTCACCGCCGGCGACCCGTCGGTGGAGGCGACCGTGCCGGTGCTGCATGCGCTGGTCGCGGCGGGCGCGGACCTGCTCGAGGTCGGGATTCCCTTTTCCGATCCGATGGCCGACGGCCCGGTGATCCAGCGCAGTTCCGAGCGCGCGCTCGGGCGCGGCGTGGGCCTTGCGCGCGTGCTGGAACTCGTGCGCGCGTTCCGCAGGGACGACGACGCCACGCCGGTCGTGCTGATGGGTTACCTGAACCCGGTGGAGGTGCGCGGCGCCGGGGCGTTCGCGCGCGACGCGGCGGCCGCCGGCGTCGACGGCGTGCTGCTGGTGGACCTGCCGGTGGAAGAGGCGGTCCCGTACCGCGAGGCGTTCGACGCGGCCGGGCTGGCGCTGGTGCCGCTGGCCGCGCCGACGACCTCCGGGGCGCGGCTGGCCGCCGTGCGCGGGCAGGCGCGCGGCTATCTCTATTACGTGAACCTCGCCGGCGTCACCGGCGCCGCCGCCGCGCTCGACGCGGCCGCGGTCGGCAGGCGCCTCGACGCCCTGCGCGCCGAAGCCGGCGTGCCGGTGCTGGCCGGCTTCGGCATCCGCGACGCCGCGGCCGCGGCCGCCGTGGGCGCGCACGCGGACGGCGTCGTCGTCGGCAGCGCCCTGGTCGCGACCCTGGCGGAGGCGGCCGACGCCGCCGACGCCGCCGCCCGCGCCGGCGCGTTCCTGTCCCCGCTCCGGGCCGCGCTCGACGCCGCCTGAACGACGCCCCGCGGCCGGCGCCATGGCGGCTGCGACGCCGCGCGGATTACACTGGCCGGTCTCCGCACCACCGAAGTGATCGCAACCGCATGAGCTGGCTCAAGAAACTGATGCCCGCGAGCATCCGCACCGAGCCGGCGACCGGCCGCAAGCGCAGCGTGCCCGAAGGCCTGTGGGAGAAGTGCGACAAGTGCGGCACGGTCCTGTACCGGCCGGAGCTCGAGGAGAACCTCGAAGTCTGCCCGAAGTGCGGCCACCACATGCCGATCCGCGCCCGCGCGCGCCTGGCCGCGTTCCTGGATGCCGGCACCGGGCAGGAAATCGGCGCCGCGCTCGGCCCGACGGACGTGCTCAAGTTCAAGGACCAGAAGAAGTACGCGGACCGCATCAAGGCCGCGCAGAAGGCCAGCGGCGAACGCGACGCGCTGGTCGCGCTGCAGGGCACGCTCGCCGGCCGGCCGGTCGTCGCCTGCGCGTTCGACTTCGCGTTCATGGGCGGCTCGATGGGTTCGGTGGTCGGCGAGCGCTTCGCCCTGGCCGCCGAGCGCGCGCTGGAGATCGGCGCGCCGCTGGTGTGCTTCTCCGCCACGGGCGGCGCGCGCATGCAGGAGAGCCTGTTCTCGCTGATGCAGATGGCGAAGACCTCGGCCGCGCTGGGCCGGCTGCGCGCGGCGGGCCTGCCGTACATCTCGGTGATGACCCACCCGACGACCGGCGGCGTGTCCGCGTCGCTGGCGATGCTCGGCGACGTCAACATGGCCGAGCCGGAGGCGCTGATCGGCTTCGCCGGCCCGCGCGTGATCGAGCAGACCGTGCGCGAAACCCTGCCCGAGGGATTCCAGCGCTCGGAATTCCTGCTCGAGCACGGCGCCATCGACCAGATCTGCGACCGCCGCGAGCTGCGCGAGCGCATCGCGCACCTGCTCGCGCTGCTGATGCGCCAGCCCTCGCCCGAGGAAGCGCTGGACACCGCTTCGTGAGCATGCCGGCATGAGCGGCCGCAGGCACTTCGGCACCGACGGCATCCGCGGCCGGGTCGGCGAGGGCGCGATCTCCGCCGACTTCGTGCTGCGCCTGGGCAACGCCTACGGCCACGCGCTGCGCGAGGCGCGCGGGCAGGGCACCTGGCGCAAGCCGGTGGTGATCATCGGCAAGGACACCCGCATCTCGAACTACATGTTCGAGGCGGCGCTGGAAGCGGGCCTGGTCGCGGCCGGCGTCGACGTGCAGCTGATGGGCCCGATGCCGACGCCGGCGGTCGCGCACCTGACGCGCTCGATGCGCGCCGACGGCGGCATCGTGATCTCCGCCTCGCACAACCCGCATTACGACAACGGCATCAAGTTCTTCTCCGCCCACGGCGAGAAACTGGACGACGCCACCGAGCTCGCGATCGAGGCGACGCTGGAGCATCCGTTCCGCACGGTCGCGTCGGAAGCGCTCGGCAAGGCGGTGCGCACCCGCGACGCGATCGGCCGCTACGTCGAGCACTGCAAGAACTCGGTGCCGCGCGGCTTCGACCTCGACGGCATGCGCATCGTGGTGGACTGCGCCAACGGCGCGACCTACCAGCTCGGCCCGCTGGTCCTGCGCGAACTCGGCGCCCGCGTCGATGCGATCGGCGTCGATCCGAACGGCACCAACATCAACGACGGCGTGGGCTCGACCCATCCGGAACACCTGGCCGCGCGCGTGCGCGAAAGCGGCGCCGACCTCGGCATCGCCTTCGACGGCGACGGCGACCGGGTGCTGTTCGTCGACCGGAACGGCGCGATCCGCGACGGCGACGACCTGATCTGGCTGCTCGCGAGCGACTGGCAGGCCAGCGGTCGCCTGCACGGGCCGGTCGTGGGCACGCTGATGAGCAACTACGGCCTCGAGCGCGCGCTAGGCGCGCGCGGCATCGCGTTCGTGCGCACGAAGGTCGGCGACCGCTACGTGCACCAGGCGCTGCTGCAGCACGACGGCGTGCTCGGCGGGGAAGCGTCGGGGCACCTGCTGTGCCTCGATCGCGCCAACACCGGCGACGGCATCGTCAGCGCGCTGCAGGTCCTCGAGGTCCTGCACCGCACGGGCAAGCCGTTGCACGAAGCGGTCGCGGGCATGCAGCGCGTGCCGCAGAAGACGGTCAACGTGCGCTGCGCGGGCGACAGCAGGCCCGCCGAGGCGCCGGCGGTGCTCGAGGCGCTCGCGTCCGCGCAGCGCGCCGTGGAAGGCCGCGGCCGCGCCTTCCTGCGTCCTTCCGGCACGGAGCCGGTGGTGCGCGTCACCGTCGAGGCCGACGAGGACGCGCTGGTGCAATCCACCCTGGACGCGCTCGCCGGAGCGGTGCGCGCGGCCGCAGAGTCCCGAGTGTCCTGAAAGCCATGAGCGCTTCGATCCCCACCCTCGACATCCGCCGTTTCACCCACCCCTCCAGCCCCGCCGACCGCGAGGCGTTCGTCGCCGAGCTGGGCGCGGCGTACCGCGAATGGGGCTTCGCCGGCATCCGCAACCACGGCATCCCGCAGGCGCTGATCGACGGCGCCTACGAGGCGTTCAGGCGCTTCTTCGCGCTGCCCGACGAGGTCAAGCGCAAGTACCACGTCGCCGGCGGCGGCGGCGCGCGCGGCTACACGCCGTTCATGGTCGAGACCGCCAAGGACTCGCGCTACCCGGACCTCAAGGAGTTCTGGCACGTCGGCCGGGAGATCCCGCGCGACTCGAAGTACGCCGCGGACATGCCGCCGAACCTGTGGCCGGAAGAAGTGCCGGAGCTGCGCGAGTACGGCTACGGCCTGTATTCCGCGCTCGACGCGCTCGGCTCGCGGGTGCTCGGCGCGCTCGCGCTGCACATCGGCCTGCCCGAGGACTGGTTCGCCGACAAGACCAACCAGGGCAATTCGATCCTGCGCCCGATCCACTACCCGCCGATCACCACGCCCGACGTGCCGAACGTGCGCGCCGGCGCGCACGAGGACATCAACCTGATCACGCTGCTGGTCGGCGCCAGCGCCGCCGGCCTGGAAGTCCTGTCGCGCAAGGGCGAATGGGTGCCGTTCACCGCCGACGCCGACACCATCGTCGTCAACATCGGCGACATGCTGCAGCGCTACAGCAACCACGTGTATCCGTCGACGACGCACCGCGTGGTCAATCCCCCGGGCGACGCGGCGCGCCAGCCGCGCTACTCGACGCCGTTCTTCCTGCATCCGAACCCGGACTTCCTGATCGACGTGCTGCCGTCGTGCGTCACGGCCGACAATCCGAGCCGCTATCCCGAGCCGATCACGGCGCAGGGCTACCTCGAAGAGCGCCTGCGCGAAATCAAGCTGAAGTAGCACGGCTGCTTCGGGGCAGGGCTCCGGAAGCGTGCGCGGAATTCCGGGGGACGCCGAAAGTACGTCCTTGTAGGCTCCGGGGCGGCATCCATGCCGCCAAGGCCCCCGGAATTCCACGCACGCTTCCGTCGCCTCGCACGCCGCGATTCCCGGCTTCTACCGGCAGAAGCGGGCGGGCATCACGAAGGCGCAGGCTGCACGGTCGCCGTCGTCGCGGATGCGAGGGTTCGGGCCGGGGATCTCGAAAACAGGGATGTTTTCGAGAAGCCTCCATGGACGGATCCACGGCGCGCCCCGGCACGAACCCTCGCATTCGCGGCGACCCGGCACGAATTCGTGACGCATTC
>DASTWT010000025.1:0-3275 GCA_035765815.1 Luteimonas sp.
CGCCGGACGCGATGAAGGCGCTGATCCGGCAGCTGCGCGCGCTCGCCGAGGGGGCTGCGCTGCGCGAGCTCGCCGCGCGGCTGCTGGACGATGAACGCACGCCGCCCGCGTTCCTCGCCGAAGCGGCCTGGCAGCTGGGCAGCCTCAACGACACCGGCCTCGCGCTGCGTTGCGCCGAGGCCGCGGTGCGCAAGGCGCCGCAGGACCCGGCCGCGCGCGTGGCCCGCGGGCAGCTGATCGCGCACCACGGTCGCGCCGCGCAGGCCGAGCGCGACTTCGACTGGGCGCTGCAGCGCGCCCCGCGCATCGCGATCGCGTGGTGGATGCGCTCGCAGCTGCGCAGGCAGGCGCCCGGCGCGAACCACGTCGCCGGGTTGCGCGCGCTGCTGGCGACGCCAGCGCTGCCGGCCGCCGACGTCGCGACGCTCGCGCGCGCGCTGCACAAGGAACTCGACGACCTCGGCGACCACGCCGGCGCGTGGCAGGCGCTCGAAACGATGTGCGCGGCGCGGCGCGGCGGGCTGTCCTGGAACGTGCAGCAGGGCCGCGACCTCGTCGACGCGCTCGTCGCGTGGGATTCGTCGGCGCCGCGCGCGGGCGCGCCGCCGGGCGGGGGCGCGACGCCGGTGTTCATCGTCGGCATGCACCGTTCGGGCACGACCTTGCTCGAGCAGTTGCTCGACGCCAGCCCGCAGGTGCGCGGCGTCGGCGAGCTCGACGATGTCCGCGCGGCGATGTGCCACGCGACCGACCATGCCTGCGCCGAGGAAACCGACGCCGTGATCGTGCGCCGCGCCGAAGGCGTCGACTTCGCCGAGGTCGGTCGGCGCTACCTCGCGGGAATGGCCTGGCGCCTGGGCGGCGAGCCGTTCTTCACCGACAAGAAGCCTTCCAACTTCCTCAACATCGGATTCATCCTGCGCGCGCTGCCGCAGGCGAAGATCCTGCACCTGGTGCGGGATCCGGTCGAAACCTGCTTCTCGAACCTGCGCGAGCTGTTCTTCGGCGTCAACGCCTGGTCCTGGGACCAGCGCGAGCTCGCGGACTGGTTCCTGCAGTACCGGCGGCTCATGGCGCACTGGCACGCGGCGTTCCCGGGCCGGATCCTCGACGTCCCGTACGCGGGGCTGGTGCGCGACACCGAGGCGACGATGCGCGGCGTCGCGGCCTGGTGCGGCATCGACTACATCCCGGCCATGAACGATCCGCGCAGCAGCCGGCGCGCGGTCAACACCGCGAGCACGGCGCAGGTGCGCGCTGGCGTCGTGGCCCGCGATGTCCCCAAGTGGGCGCCGTATGCGCGACAGCTGCAGCCGCTGCGACAGGCGCTGCGCGAGGGCGGGGCGGCGTTCGTCGACGTCGCGACCGATTGAGCGTGCAAGCCCGCCGCCCGGGGATGGCGGAGAGGGTGGGATTCGAACCCACGGTGGCATCGCTGCCACGGCGGTTTTCAAGACCGCTGCCTTAAACCGCTCGGCCACCTCTCCCTGCGCCGCATTGTACGGGTGACGCGCGGTCTCGCGTTGCCGCGCATCCGGCCGGCCGCCTAGGCTCGACGGCATGCCGATCCGCGTCCTGATCATCGACGACCACGCGCTGGTACGCACCGGCATGCGCCTGCTGCTGGCGGACGGGGGCGACATCGAGGTCGCCGGCGAGGCCGCGACCGGCGAGGACGGCCTCGCCATGGCGCGCCGCCTGCGCCCGGACGTGGCCCTGTGCGACCTGCACCTGCCCGGCATCAGCGGCCTGGAAGTCACCTCGCGGATCGCGCGCGGCGGCTGGGGCACGCGCGTGCTGGTGGTCTCCGTGCTCGAGGACGGGCCGATGCCGAAGCGGTTGCTCGAGGCCGGCGCCGACGGCTACGTCGGCAAGAACTGCGAGGCCGGTGAGCTGGTGCGCGCGGTGCGCACGGTGGCGTCGGGCCGGCGCTACCTCGCGGGCACGATCGCGCAGGCGCTCGCGCTGTCGGGCGTCGCCGGCGCGGGAACGCCGTTCGACGCGCTGTCGGCGCGCGAACTGGAAGTGGCGATGCTGCTGTTGCGCGGGATGCGCCAGGAGGACATCGCGCGCAGGCTCAGCCTGAGCGCGAAGACGGTGAACACCCACAAGTCGCGACTGTTCGGGAAGCTCGGCATCCGCGACAGCATTGCGCTGGCGCGGATGGCGGGGCGGCACGGACTGGCCGAGCCGCTCTAGCGCGGCGCGCGCCTACGAGGCGTCGCGCTGCGCTTCGTCTTCGGCCGCAGCGTCGGCGGCGCGCGCCGGATCGGGCGCGACGACGGTGCCGGTCGCCGGTTCGACGTCGTTCGTGGCAGGCGCGTCCACGGGGGTGCCGACCACGGTGGTGTCGTCCGCGGCGGGCGCGTCGATGGGCGCGGGCGCCGACGGCACCGGCATCGCGTCGAACAGGCCCGCGTGCGATGTCGCCGCGGCAGGCGCCGCGCTGGCGGGCTGCGGCGTCGCCGGCTCGGCCGGCAAGAGCGGCTCGACTGGCGCGGCGGCGGGAGCCACCGGCTCGAACCCGTCGTCGTCGAAGTCGAACTCCGGCTGCGAACCGTCGGCGAGGGCGACGTCGCCCGACATCGCTTCGTCGTGTTCGTTCGATCCGGCCTGCGCATTGCTGCCGGCCTCGCCGTTGCCGCGACGGCGGCGGCGACCGCCGCGACGGCCGCGGCGACGGCGGCCGGCGCCTTCGCCCGTGCCGTCGGCATGCGCGTCGGCGCGGCCTTCCGCGCCGGCGGCCGCTTCGTCGGCGTGCCCGGCGGCGGCGTGTTCGGCGGCCGGCGCGGCATCGTTCGCGTGCGGCGCGTCGGCGTGCGGCTGCACCGCGATCGCCGTGGCGGCAGCGACCGCGGCGGGCGTGGCCGCCTGCAGCGCATCGGCGTTCGGCTGGGCCGCTTCGGCGTTCGCGTTCGCGGCCTGGCCGTCGCGCGGCGCGCGCGGCTGCTTCGGCGGGCGCGGCTGCTGCTGCGACTGCCCTGGCCCTGCGCCTGCCCTTGCTGCTGCGCCTGCTGGCCGCCCTGCGGACCCTGCTTCTGCTGCTTCTGCGACTTGTCCTTCTTCGGCTGCTGCTGGTCGCGGCCCTTGTCCTGCTTGTTGCCCTGCGCCTGCGACGGTCCCTGCGGCTGGCTGCCGCGGCGCTCGTCGCGGCGCTGGCCGCCACGGTCGTTGCGACCGCCGCGCTCGCCGCGGCCATCGCGCCCGTCGCGGCGCTGGCCGCCGCGCTCGTTGCGGTCGCCGCGCCCGCCGCGGTCCGACGGCTGCGCCTGCGG
>DASTWT010000026.1:0-3861 GCA_035765815.1 Luteimonas sp.
CGCGAAGCCGGCCTGCGCGTCTTCCACACCGGCGAGCACGCGTGCGGCTACTGGCCGGAGCGGACCGCGCGCGACCTGGTGCTCGACCCGCGCGACGAGCGCCTGCCGCGCCTGTATCCGCTGGCGCTGCGCTCGGGCTTCCGCCGCTCCGGCGACATCGTGTACAGGCCGCACTGCCGCGGTTGCCACGCCTGCGTGCCGGTGCGCATCGACGTCGCCGAGTTCGCACCCGACCGCGGCCAGCGTCGCTGCCTGGCGCGCAACGCCGACGTCGTCGCGCGGATCGTGCCCGCCGAGCGCGACGAGGAGCACCTCGCGCTGTACCGCCGCTACCTCGGCGCGCGCCATCGCGGCGGCGGCATGGACGACCATGGCGCGGTCGAGTTCGACCAGTTCCTCGTCGGCTCGTGGTCGCAGGGCCGCTTCCTGGAACTGCGCGAGCGCGACACGCACCGGCTGCTCGCGGTGGCGGTGACCGACCTCGCCGGCGACGACGCGCTTTCGGCGGTGTACACGTTCTACGACCCGGACGAGGCCCGGCGCAGCCTCGGCACGCTGGCGATCCTGCACCAGCTCGAATGGGCGCGCCGCGACGGCCGCGCGTGGCTGTACCTGGGCTACTGGATCGACGGGCACCGCAAGATGGACTACAAGCGGCGCTTCGCCGCGGTGGAAGCCTTCGACGGACGCGAATGGCGGCCGCTGCGGGCGGCCGTCGACGCGGCGGATCCGGAGGGCGAGGCGGGGAAGCCGACCATGGGTCGGCTCTACTAGTCCTTCGGTTCCGGCGCCTCTTCGGGCATCGCGATCGGCGACGGCACCACCCGCGGCCCGAAACCGAAGGTGCCGTCGCTCTGGCTGGACACGATCATCCGCACCATCGAGCCGGGCACCATCAGCTCCAGCTGCACCGTCTTGCCCTCGGCGGTGACGCCCTGCAGGGTCATCTCGATCAGCGCGCCGCCGGTGTCGATCTCCTTGCAGACGATGTGCGGCCCGGCGGGGCTCTCGCTCAGGTAGGGCCTGATCGCCTCGCCCAGGGCTTCCAGCGCCTGCGGGAAGAAGAAGACCGCGTAACCGTTGCTCTCGTTCATGGGCGCAGTGTACCCGGGGCATGCGATCCTTTCCGTGTGCGCCCCCGCCTGCCGCCGCCGACGGCCGTCCGTTCCGCGATCGCGGCGCTGCTGTGCGCGCTGGCGACCGCCTGCTCCTCGCCGCCGCCGTTCGCGCAGCTCTCGGGCCTGATCCTCGACGCGCAGCTCGCCGAGGTCAGCGGCATGGCCGCCTCGCGCCGCCACGACGACGTGTTGTGGGTCGCCAACGACGGCGGCAACGACGCGCGCCTTTACGCGATCAGCCGGCGCGGCGCCAAGCTCGCGACGTACCGCGTGCTGGGCGCCGAGAACACCGACTGGGAAGACCTCGCCGCTTTCCGCCTCGACGGGCGCGACTGGTTGCTGGTGGCCGACACCGGCGACAACGGCGGCCTGCGCCGGACGCTGCAACTGCACGTATTCGCAGAACCCGCGCGGCTGGAGGACGGCGTGCTGCGGCCGGCCTGGACGATCGTGTTCCGCTGGCCCGACGGCGCGCGCGACTGCGAGGCGGTGGCCGTCGACGCCGTGCGCGGCGAGGTCCTGCTGGTGTCGAAGAAGCGCCAGCCGCCGCAGCTGTTCTCGCTGCCGCTGCGGCCGCCGCGCGGCGGCGGGACGCTGGTGGCGCGACGGATCGGCACACTCGCCGGCGTGCCCCAGGGCGACCGGGACGAGGTCGCCGCGAACCCGGAGCTGGCCCGGATCCGCAGCCAGGTTACCGCGGCCGACATCGCCCCCGACCGCCACGCCTTGGCCCTGCTGACCTACCGGGACGTCCTGCTGTACCCGCGCCGGGGCCGCGAGGATTGGGCCGCGGCCGTGGCCCGGCCGCCGGAAGTCCACGCCCTGCCCCTGCTGCCGCAGGCCGAGGCCCTGGCCTGGAGCGCCGACGGGCGCCGGCTCTACGCCACGGGCGAGTTCAGCCCCGCGCCCCTCCTGCTCTTGAATCCCTAGCGCTTGCAAATCTGATATCAATTTGATATCAATATTCCACGGCCATCCCGGCCGCCCCAGGAACGCGCCATGAAAGAGAATCCCATCCGCTCCCTTCCGGGCATCCCGGTGCTGCTCGCGATCCTCGTGGTCGTCGCCGGCTGCGCCTGGATGTTCATCGCCGGCGTCCAGGCCCACGCCGACGCGCAGCTGATCGTCGCGCTGGTCGTGTCGCTCGTCGCCGCCTTCTGCCTCGTCGGCCTGTACATGGTCGAACCCAACCAGGCGGCCGTCGTCAGCCTGTTCGGCAAGTACGTCGGCACCGTCAAGGAGCCCGGCCTGCGCTGGAACAGTCCCTTCTACGGCAAGCGCAAGGTCTCGCTGCGCGTGCGCAACTTCGAGAGCGGCAAGCTGAAGGTCAACGAGCTCGACGGCTCGCCGATCGAGATCGCCGCGGTGATCGTGTGGCAGGTGCTCGACTCGGCCGAGGCCGTCTACAACGTCGACGACTACGAGAGCTTCGTCCACATCCAGTCCGAATCGGCGCTGCGCACGATGGCCACCAGCTATCCGTACGACCAGCACGAGGAAGGCCAGGTCTCGCTGCGCAGCCACGCCACCGAGATCAGCCAGCACCTGCGCGACGAGCTCGCCGAGCGCCTCGCCGACGCCGGCGTGCAGGTGCTCGACGCGCGCATCAGCCACCTCGCCTACGCGCCGGAGATCGCCCAGGCGATGCTGCAGCGCCAGCAGGCGAACGCGATCATCGCCGCGCGCACGCGGATCGTCGCGGGCGCCGTGGGCATGGTCGAGATGGCGCTGGCCGAGCTGCAGAAGAACGGCGTCGTGCAGCTCGACGAGGAGCGCAAGGCGCAGATGGTCAGCAACCTGCTGGTGGTGCTGTGCGGCGAGCGCTCGACGCAGCCGATCGTCAACGCCGGCACCCTTTACTGAGGAGCAGGCACATGAACCTTTCGATCGTGGGCAGCATCGCAGCATTCCTGATCATCGTGATCGCGGCCGCCGCCGCTTCGCGCCGCCGCCGCCGGTAACCGCGACATGGCGGAGAAGAAGGCCTATCCGCTGCGCATCAACGCCGACGTGCTGTCGGCGGCGCAGCGCTGGGCCGACGACGAGCTCCGCAGCCTCAACGCGCAGATCGAGTACGTGCTGCGCGACGCGCTGCGCAAGGCCGGCCGGCTGAAGGCCGCCGGCAACGCGGCGGACCCAACCGAAGGAGACGACGATGGCCAGTGACCGCTGGAGTTACCAGGTGGTGGAAATCAAGGCGACCTGGATGGGCGCCACGCGCGACGCGGTGCAGGAGAAGCTGACCCAGCTCGGCCTGCAGGGCTGGGAACTGGTCTCGGTGATCCAGCCGCAGCGCTTCGCGCCGGTGCAGCTCTACCTGAAGAAGCCGATGTGAACGCCTGGAAGCCGGACATCAAGGCCGCACTCACCTGGGGCCTGCTCGCGGGCCTCTCCGCGGTGGCGGTGCTGCCCTACCTGCGGCGGCTGACGCCGGACGCCTTCGCGAAGACCGGGCTGTCGTTCCCGGCGCTCGCGGCGCTGCAGGGGCTGCAGGCGTTCGTGCTGCTCGGCCTGCTGGCGCTGTTCGGCCTGCGCATGGGCCATCGCGTCGGCCTGGGCAGTCCGCTGCTGCAGCGCTGGTACGGCGGCGCTCCCCCGCTGGCGGCGACGCGCGCGGCGCTGCGGCCGTGGCACACGATCGCGCTGGGCGTGGTCGCCGGCCTCGCCATCGTCGGCGCGAGCCTGGCGCTCGACCCGATGCTGCCGAAGATGCTGCACCCGGTCGCCACGCCGTCGGGCGCGA
>DASTWT010000027.1:0-4702 GCA_035765815.1 Luteimonas sp.
CCTGGCGCTGGAGCTGGTGCACGGCTACCAGTGGCTGTGGGCGGCCGACGCGCCGCTGCTGGCGATCGCCGGCACCTGGCTGTGGCGCAACTGGCCGCGGGCCGGCGGCGACGGCGGCATGCGCGGCAACCCACCGCAGCGGGCGCTGCTGAACGTGCTGTTCCTCGGCTACTCCTGGCTGCCGGTCGCGTTCGCGCTGTACAGCGCGCAGTCGGCGATCTACGCGCTGCACGGCGATTTCCTGCTCGGCCGCGCCCCGGCGCACGCGATGTTCATCGGCTTCTTCGGCAGCCTGCTGGTGGCGATGGTGACGCGGGTGACGCAGGGCCATTCCGGGCGGCCGCTGGAACTGGGGCGCGCGGCGACCTTCGCCTTCGTGGCCCTGCAGCTGGTGGCGCTGGCCAGGATCGTCGCGGAACTCGCGCCCGATCCGATGGCCTGGCAGGCGGCCGCCGCCGCGGGCTGGCTGCTGGCCTTCGCGCCGTGGGTGCTGCGCTCGCTGCGCATCTACGCCACGCCGCGCATCGACGGCCGACCGGGCTGAGGCCACGCGCATGCCAGGCGCCGGCGGCATGATCGAGTTCTATCCGCAGATCCGCCTCGTGCACATCACCGCGGTCTGCACCAGCGGCGCGCTGTTCGCGCTGCGCGGCCTCGGCGTTCTCGCCGGCCACCGCTGGCCGCGCCATGCGCTGCTGCGCCATGGCAGCTACGCGATCGACACCGTGCTGCTGACCGCGGCGCTGATGCTGCTGACGATCCTGCCGGGGGCGATGTTCGCCAACCACTGGCTGACGGTGAAGCTGTGCTTCGTCGCCGCATACATCGGGCTCGGTGTCGCGACGATGCGCACGCGCCGCGGCGCCGGCGTGCGCGCCGGCTTCTACGCCGCGGCGCTGCTGGCCTACGCCACCGCGTTCGGCATCGCCCGCATGCACCACCCGGCCGGCTGGCTGCTGCCGCTGTTCGCGCATTGAACGCCGCACGCGCCATGGAGTCGCCGGCAGCGTCGGGCGACGACGCGATCGACGCCTGCTTCCTCGGCCCGTACGGCGAGAACGACGGCCTGCTCGAGAAGCTGGTCGTCGAGTTCCTGCGCGACCACGTGTACTGGCGGCGCAATTACCATCCCGCCGATCCGCCCGCGATCCCGACCGGCGCCGCGCAGCGGCCCGGCTACGTGCAGATCGAAGCGCGCATGCGCCGCGAGCTGCACCAGCTGTCGGCCGCGCTCAAGCAGTCGGTGCCGTTCCACAGCCCGCGCTATCTCGGGCACATGGTCTCCGACCTGCTGTTGCCGGGGCTCGCCGCGCAGATCCTGACGCTGCCCTACAACCCCAACAACGTCAGCGAGGACGCCGCGCCGGTGACGGTGGACCTGGAGGTCCGCGCCGGCCTGCAGCTGGCACGCATGCTCGGCTATCCGCACGACCCGGCGCTCCCGGCCTGCGCGTTCGGCCACCTCGCCTCGGGCGGCACCTCGGCCAACCTGCAGTCGCTGCGGCTGGCGCTGGCGCTGAAGGCCTTCCCCGTCGCGCTCCTCGCCGCGGGCGTGCCGTGGCGCGACCTGCCCGAAGACGACGCCGCGGCGTTCAACCTCGGCCACGACGCCGGCGTCGCGCTGCTGCAACGCTGGCACGACTGGCTCGCACGCCTGGCCCCGCGGGAGCGCCGCGACTGGCGGCGCCGGGTGGAGGCGCAGCGGCTGGAGCAGCTCGGCATCGCCGCATTCTTCGACCGGCACCGTGCGCTGCGGCCGCCCGTGGTGCTCGCGCCCGGCACCGCCCACTATTCGTGGAGCAAGGGCATGAAGCTGCTCGGCCTCGGTCGCGCGCAGCTGCGCGCAGTGCCGCAGCGCGGCATGCGCATGGACGCCGGGGCGCTGTCCGACTGCGTCGAGGCCTGCGAGCGCGAGCGCCAGCCGGTGCTGCTGGCGGTCGGCGTGCTCGGCACCACCGAGTACGGCAGCATCGACCCGATCGATCGGATCTGCGACGTGCGCGACGCCGCGCAGGCGCGCGGCTTCGGTTTCGGCGTGCACGTGGACGCGGCCTGGGGCGGGTATCTCGCCTCGCTGTTCCGCAACCCCGACGGCAGCCTGCGCAGCCGCGAGGCGGTCGCGGCCGGCTTCGAGTCGTTCCCGTCGCCGCACGTGCACGCCGCATTCGCCGCGCTGGCGCGTACCGACTCGATCACGGTCGACCCGCACAAGCTCGGCTACCTGCCCTACGGCGCCGGCGCATTCGTCTGCCGCGACCACCGCGCGATGGCGCTGCTCGCCGAAGGCGCCGACTACGTGTTCCATGCGGAAACGCCCGCCGACTACCTCGCCCACTACCGCAGCCTGGGCCTGTACACCATCGAAGGCTCCAAGCCGGGCGCGGCCGCTGCCGCGGTGCACGTGACGCACCAGGTGCTGCCGCTCGACCACACCGGCTTCGGCCGGCTGCAGCGGCACTCGATCGAGGCGGCGGAAGCCTTCCACGCCGGCGCGCGGCAGCTGGCGACGTCGCTCGCCGATGTCGCCGCCGTCTGCGTGCCCTTCGTGCCCGACACCAACCTGGTGTGCCTTGCGGTGAACCCGCGCGGCAACCGGAGCATCGCCGGCGCCAGCGACTTCGCGCGCGCGCTGCACGACGGGCTCCGCTGCAACCCGCGGCAACCGCTGCAGGCGCGCGACTTCTTCGGCTCGGTCACCACCCTGCACCTGGAAGCGCTGGATCCCGGCGACCGCAGGCGCATCCTCGGCGCGCTCGGCCTGGAAGCGCCCGTGCCGGGCGGCGACGACGGCCTGGTGATCCTGCGCCACACGCTGATGAATCCCTACCTGCTCGACCGCGAGAACGGCATCAGCTACATCGCGCTGTACTTCGCGCACCTGGAGGAACGCATCCGTGCCCGCCTTCGCTGAGCGGCGCGAGCATCGCGGCTGGGTGGCGGGCGCCGTCGGCGCGCTGCACCGCGAGGCGGCGCGCTCGGCCGACACCCACCTGCTGCACCTCGCGCTGCCGGCGTTCCCCGGCATCGATTTCTACTTCAAGGACGAGGCCACCCATCCCAGCGGCAGCCTCAAGCACCGTCTCGCGCGCTCGCTGTTCCTGTACGCGCTGTGCAACGGGCGGCTGGTCGAGGGCCAGCCGGTGGTCGACGCCTCGTCGGGCAGCACCGCGATCTCCGAAGCGTGGTTCGCGCGCATGCTGGGGTTGCCGTTCACCGCGGTGATGCCCGACTGCACCGCCCCCGCGAAGATCGAGGCGGTGCGCGCGCTCGGCGGCCGCTGCGAGCTGACGCCGCCCGGCACGGACCCCAAGGCGCGCGCCCGCGACATCGCCGCCGACGGCGCCTGCCACCTCGACCAGTTCGCGCTGGCCGAACGCGCGACCGACTGGCGCGGCAACAACAACATCGCCGAGTCGATCCTGGGCCAGCTCGCGCGCGAACCGCATCCGGTGCCGGCGTGGATCGCCTGCGGCGCCGGCACCGGCGGGACGTCCGCGACGATCGGGCGCTACCTGCGCTACCGCGGGCTGGACACGCGCCTGTGCATCGCCGAGCCGACCGGATCGGCCTTCGCCACCGGCTGGCGCGAGGACGACCGCGACGCCGTCGCCACGCGGCCGACCGTGATCGAGGGCATCGGCCGGCGCACGGTCGAGCCGGGCTTCCTGTTCGAGATCGTCGACGCCGTGGTCGAAGTCGACGACGCCGAGTCGATCGCCGCCGCGTGGCTGCTCGAGGAGCTGCTCGGGCGCCGGCGCGGCGGTTCCTCCGGTACGCATTTCGCCGCCTGCCTGCGGCTGGCCGCGGCGATGCGCGAGGAAGGCCGGCGCGGCGCGATCGTCACCCTGCTCGGCGACCTCGGCGAGCGCTACCACGACACGCTGTTCGACACGGCCTGGCTCGCGCGGCGCGGGATCGACCCGCGGCCGCAACTCGCGGCGCTGCGCGCGACCGTCGGCAGGGTGGCCCGCAACAGCATGCCCGGCGACAGCGTGCCGTCCAGCCGCCGGGGCCACACCGCCGCCTGAACGCCGGCCGGCGCCCCGCATCCGCTTGACGCAGGTCAGGGTGGCCGACCGCCACCCCGCGCACACTGGCCGCGACGAAAAAGGACAGGCGGAAACCACCATGAAAACCCCCAACCACCACACCCTCCTCCTCGCCATCGCGATCGCGCTGGGCGCGGTCCTGGCGGTGGCCAGCGTCGCCCTCGCCGTCGGCCACGCAGGCGCCGCGGCGCCCGCGCCGCAACCGCAATCGCCGATGTCGGTCCCGTTCTGAGCGAAGGAGCCATGCCATGAATGCCGCGCTCATCACCCCCTGGGTCCGCGTCCCCGAGCAGGTGGAACTGGCGACCCACCACGTCGCCGGAGATTGGTCCGACCGCGTCGCGCTGGGCATCACCCGCGGGCTGCGCTTCCTCGCCGACGCGTTCTTCGCCAAGCGCTACGGCAACCGCGCGATAGTGCTGGAGACCGTGGCCGCGGTGCCCGGGCTCGTCGGCGCCGCGCTGGTCCACCTGCGCTGCCTGCGCTGGATGCGCGACGACCGCGGCTGGATCCGCGCGCTCATGGAGGAAGCCGAGAACGAGCGCATGCACCTGATGACCTTCATCGAGATCGCGCGCCCGAGCTGGCTCGAGCGCATGCTCGTGCTCGGCGCCCAGGCTGGCTTCTTCACCTTCTTCCTGCTGCTGTACCTG
>DASTWT010000028.1:0-3716 GCA_035765815.1 Luteimonas sp.
GGCCGCAACTTCCGCGACCGCGCCGACCTCGACTACTTCAGCGCCGACGGCCTGGACCTGGCGAACGGCTACGGCGACGTGCAGCGTGCCATCGAGCATTGCCGCAGCACGCGCCGCCCGACCTTCCTGCACCTGCGCACCACGCGCCTCATGGGCCACGCCGGCACCGACTTCGAGATCGAATGGCGCTCGATCGAGGAGCTGTGCCGGGTCGAGGCGACCGACCCGCTGCTGCGCAGCGCCGCGATCGCGCTCGAATCGGGCCTGATGTCGAAGGACGAGATCCTCGCCCTGTACGAGGACACGCGGAAGAAGTGCTTCGCCGCGGCGGAGGACGCGGACCGCCGTCCGCGCCTGTCGTCGCTCGAGGACGTGATGAAGCCCCTCGCGCCGTACACGCCCGAGGCCGTCGAGGCCGAGGCCGAGCGCGTGCCGTCGGCGGAAGCCCGCGCGAAGGCCTTCGGCGGCGAGGCGAAGCTGCCCGAGAAGCAGCCCGCGAAGCACCTCGCGATCCAGATCAACCAGGCGCTGCACGACCTGTTCGCCAAGTACCCGGAGACGCTGCTGTTCGGCGAGGACGTGGCGCAGAAGGGCGGCGTGTACACGGTCACCAAGGGCCTGCAGAAGGCCTTCGGCCCGCGCCGCGTGTTCAACACGCTGCTGGACGAGACCATCATCCTCGGCCTGGCGCAGGGCTACGCCAACATGGGCATGCTGCCGTTGCCCGAGATCCAGTACCTCGCGTACCTGCACAACGCCGCCGACCAGATCCGCGGCGAGGCCGCGAGCCTGCAGTTCTTCAGCAACGACCAGTACCGCAACCCGATGGTCGTGCGCATCGCGTCGCTCGGCTACCAGCGCGGCTTCGGCGGGCACTTCCACAACGACAACTCGATCACCGCGCTGCGCGACATCCCCGGCCTGGTGGTCGGCTGCCCGTCGCGCGGCGACGACGCGGCGACGATGCTGCGAACGCTGGCGGCGCTGGCGAAGGTCGACGGCCGCGTGTGCGCGTTCCTCGAGCCGATCGCGCTGTACATGACCAAGGACCTGTACGAAGCGGGCGACGGCGGCTGGCTCACCGAATACCCGGCGCCGGACCAGGCGATGCCGCTGGGCGAGGGCCGCGTCTATGGCGAAGGCAACGACGACCTCGTCATTTTCACCTTCGGCAACGGCGTGCCGATGAGCCTGCGCGCCGCGCGCACGATCGAGAAGACGCGCAAGTGGAAGGTGCGCGTGTGCGACCTGCGCTGGCTGGTGCCGCTCAACGAAGCGTGGATCCGCGAGCAGGCCGCGAGCGCGAAGCGCATCCTGATCGTCGACGAAGGCCGCCGCAGCGCAGGCGTGGGCGAGGGCGTCGTCACCGCGGTGGTGGAAGGCGGCTACGGCGCGCGCCCGTTCCGCCGCGTCGTCGGCGCCGACACCTTCACCCCGCTCGCGGGCGCCGCGTTCCTCGTGATCCCGTCCGAAGACGACATCGTCGCCGCCGCCGACTCCCTTTAGCGCGCGAGGCCGCCCTGTAGCGGGCGTTCGCGGACGGCCGCGCCGTTCACCTCGATCGCGGCGACGGGGTCGCGCTCCAGCGGCAGCACCGCCAGCGCGAGCGCGCCTTCCGCGCCGACGACCGTGCCCGAGCTAGCGCCGCCGACGTGCACGTCGGCGCCCGGCGCGATCGGCGCATCGCCTTCCAGCAGCACCAGCCCGCGCTTCGCCTGCCCGAGGAAATGCGTGCGCGCGACGATTTCCTGCCCCGGATAGCAGCCCTTCTTCACGCTGTACGCGCGCAGGCGGCCGAGCGACAGCTGCTGCGGCGTCCACCGGTCGGCCTGGCCGTCGTCGATGCGCGGCAGGCCGTGGGCGAGGTCGAATGCGCGCCACGCGCGCTGGGACGCGTCGTTGATGGCTGGCGCATCACCTGCCGTGGCCGCCGGCGCGATGGACAGGGTCCGCGCACCGCCGTCGCCGGACATGTCGAGCTCGACCTCGCCACCCGTGGAGCCGAGCCATGCGCGGCTCGTTTCGGGCCGACCACGGGTCGACGCGACGAACGCGCCCGACACCACGAGCTCCGGCCGCGCCTCGATCGCCACCTTGCTGCGGAACACGAAGCGTCGCAGCTGCGCCGCCAGCGCCTCCGGATCGGCGTCGGGCAGCAGCAGCCACAGCCGCTGCGGATCCAGCCGCAGCAGCGCGAACAGCGCGATCACGCGCCCTTTCGGCGTCAGCCAGCCGCTCCACTGCCATTCGCCGTCGCCCAGCCCGGCGACGTCGCTCATGAATTGCGCGTGGGCGAAACGGACCGCATCGGGGCCCTGCAACGCCAGCAGGCGCTGGCCGGGCAGGGCGAAAGGAGTGCTCGGGTTGTCCGGCATTGGCGGCTGGACGTAAACTTGGAGGGTTGTGAAGACCCCGATCATAGGCCAAATCCCGGAAGCGACCGCGTCCGCAAGCACCCAGGCGCAGGCGCCGGCGGCCCCCGAAGCGTCGGTGGCGCAGGAAGACGCGTCGCCAGGCGGCGCTCCCCCCGCGCCCGAAGTCGGTGGGCGCGGCGGGCTCGACCCGGTGCGCTACGGCGACTGGGAAAAGAACGGCCGCTGCATCGATTTCTGACCCGACGCACCGCTAGCGAAAAGGACGAGCCGACGATGGCGACCCGCGAACGCCCCCTGTCACCGCACCTGCAGGTGTACCGCTGGCAGATCACGATGACGATGTCGATCCTGCACCGCGCCACCGGCGTGGCGCTCACGGTCGGCGCGTTCGGCCTGGCCTGGTGGCTGCTCGCGGTCGCGGCGGGCGGCGACGCGTATGCGCACGCCAGCGCGTGCCTGGCCTCGCCGCTGGGCCAGTTCGTGCTGCTCGCGTTCTCGGCCGCGCTGGTCTACCACCTGCTCAACGGCGTCCGCCACCTGCTGTGGGACATCGGCTGGGGCTTCGAGATCCCGGAGTTCTACGCCTCCGGCTGGACCGTGGTGGCGCTGACCATCGTGCTGACCGCTGCGATCTGGATCGCGGCGAAGGGAGTGGGCGCATGAGCAACATCGGCACCGCCGGCGACCCGCGCCGCCATCGCCGCGGCGACGCGTTCCGCACGCCACTGAAGAACGCCCGCGGCCTCGGCAGCGGCAAGACCGGCACCGGCCACTTCTGGTGGCAGCGCGTGACCGCGGTCGCGCTGGTGCTGCTCGTCGCCTGGCTGCTCGGCCTGCTGGTCTCGCTGGTCGGCGCGGACCTGGCTTCGGTGCGCGCCGCGCTGGCCAGGCCCTGGAACGCGATCGCGATGGCCGCGCTCGTCGTCGCGATGTTCTGGCATGCCAAGCTCGGCATCCAGGTGGTGATCGAGGACTACGTCCACACGCGCTGGGCGGAAGTCGCGTTGCAGCTGCTCAACCTGTTCGCCTGCGTCGCCGGCGCGCTCGCCTGCCTGTACGCGATCGCCCGCATCGCGTTCCTCGCAACCCCCATCTGATGCGCTGCCCATGACCGCCTACAACATCATCGAACACAAGTACGACATGGTCGTGGTCGGCGCCGGCGGCGCGGGCCTGCGCGCCACCTTCGGCCTCGCCCACAAGGGCCTGCGCACCGCCTGCATCACCAAGGTGTTCCCGACGCGCTCGCACACCGTCGCGGCGCAGGGCGGCATCTCGGCCGCGCTCGGCAACATGGGCCCGGACGACTGGCGCTACCACTTCTACGACACCATCAAGGGC
>DASTWT010000029.1:0-16038 GCA_035765815.1 Luteimonas sp.
GGCAACGCGTTCTGGAACGACAGCTGCTTCTGCATGACCTTCGGCGACGGCGGCGGCTCGATCTACCCGCTCGTCGACATCGACGTGGCCGGCCACGAGATGTCGCACGGCGTGACCTCGCGCACGGCGGACCTGACCTATTCGGGCGAGTCCGGCGGCCTGAACGAGGCGACCTCGGACATCTTCGGCACCATGGTCGAGTACTACTCGAACAACGCCAACGACACCCCCGACTACATGATCGGCGAGGAGCTGTACGTCACCAACCCGTCGGGCACCAAGGCGCTGCGCTACATGTTCAAGCCCAGCCTCGACGGCACCTCCCCGGACTGCTACAGCAGCAACATCGGCAACCTCGACGTGCACTACAGCTCGGGCGTCGCCAACCACGCCTTCTACCTGATCGCGGAAGGCGCGACCGTGCCGGCGGGCTTCTCCAGCCTCACCCCGGCGCAGCTGGTCTGCAACGGCAACACCGCGGCCGGCGGCATCGGCCGCGACGCCGCGCAGCGCATCTGGTACCGCGCGCTGACGGTGTACATGACCTCCAACACCAACTACGCCGGCGCCCGCGCCGCGACGCTGAGCGCCGCGGCCGACCTCTACGGGTCGGGTTCCTCGCAGTACAACGGGGTGGCCTCGGCCTGGAGCGCGGTCGGCGTCAACTGACCGCAAGCGCTTCGCAAACGGAAACGGCCCGCTCGCGCGGGCCGTTTTCCTTTCCGGCGCCTGGCGCCGCGGTCAGTGGTGGTGGCCCCCGTCGCCGTGCACGTGGCCGTGCTCCAGCTCCTCCGGCGTCGCCTCGCGCACCTCGACCACTTCGATGTCGAAGTGCAGGTCCTTGCCGGCCATCGGATGGTTGAGGTCCACGTCGACCACGCTCATCCCGACCTTCTCGATGGTGACCGCACGCGGGCCGAAGTTGGTGTTGAGCACGACCTGCATGCCCGGTTCCAGGCGCTGGGTGCCGAAGTGCTTCTTCGGCACGCGCTGGGTCAGGCCTTCGCGCTTCTCGCCGTAGGCCTCCGCGGCCGGCACGTCGACGGCGAACTTGTCGCCCGCCTCATGGCCGTCCATCGCCTTCTCCAGGCCCGGGATGATGTTGCCGTGGCCGGCGAGGATCGCCAGCGGCTCCCGGCCGTGCGAGCTCTCCACCGGCTCGGCGCCCTGTTCGGCGACGGCGTAATGGAAGCGGACGACGCGGTCTTTCTCGATCTTCATGGCTCGGCTAGCATCCTCGGAATGGGGGCGCATTATCCCGGCTCGCGGGCCGCCAGGCCAAACCGGGCATCGCAGCCCCGGGCCGCACGCCCGTTCCGCCCGTTCCGCCCGTTCCGCCCGTTCCGCCCATTCCGCCCGGTGCCGTCCGGCCGCGCCGCCGCCGTCGCTTTCGCCACGCTCCTGCTGCTCGCCGGCTGCGGCGGCCACGCGCCCATCCGCCAGGCCGCGCCGCCGCCGCGCCACTGGGCGGCCAACGCGCCCGCCGATCCCGCCGCCGCCAACGCCGTGCTGATGCGGGCGATCAGCCTGGTCGGCACGCCGTACCGGTACGGCGGCAACACCCCGGAGGGCGGCTTCGACTGCAGCGGCCTGGTGAACTACGTGTACCGCGACATGCTCGACCTGAAGCTGCCGCGGACCTCGCGGCAGCTGGCCGACTGGCAGGGTCCGCGGATCGCGCCCGAGCGCCTCGCCCCGGCCGACCTGGTCTTCTTCGGCAGCGGCGGAGAGGTCAGCCATGTCGGGATCTACGTCGGCGAAGGCCGCTTCGTGCACGCGCCGAAGACCGGCGGCACGGTCCGCCTGGACCGCCTGGACGGCGCCTGGTGGCGTGACCACTACACCGGCGCGCGCCGGATCCTGGGCGCCAACGGCGCTGGCTGAATGCGCTATCTGCCTGAATCCGTGAGTAAATTCACGGTTCGCTTCACGGCGGCATAACGAAATTTGAACCAATCACCTGGCCGGGTCGGGCAACATCACGCCCTGCTCACACCCGTCAAGCCCGCGTGACGACACCCGACCAGACCAGAGGCCGCTTCGCCGCCACCCGCCGCCACCGGGGTGCCGCGCTGCTGTGCGCCTGCCTGTTCGGCGCGCCCGCACTGCCCGTGCTGGCGATGCAGCCGCTGGCCGCCGCCACGGCCAAGGCGCCGGCGATGACCGTTCCGGCCGCCGCCGGTCCGGCCGCCACCCTTCCCGCCTCCGCGGCTTCGGTCGCCAGTGCCGCATCCGTACCGGCTGCGCAGGCGACCACCGCCAAGGCTTCCGTCGTCGCCCCCGCCCGCTCCGCGCGCGATGCCGTGGTGGTGCTCGACCAGCCGATGCCGATGTCGGACCGCGCGCTGTTGCTGGCCAGCGACATCAACCGCCTGATCGGCAAGCCGTCGACGGCTCCCGCCGGCGATGACGCCGACGCCGGCACGGACGACGCGGCGGAGGCCAGCACCGCCAGCCGCATCCAGAGCGTCCTGCAGCGCGCCCTGACCCTGCTCGGCACGCCCTATCGCTGGGGCGGCACGAGCACCGACGGCTTCGACTGCAGCGGCCTGGTCGGCTACGTGTTCCGCACCACGCTCGGCATCGAGCTGCCGCGCGTGTCGCGCGACATGGCCCGCAGCGGACAGGAAGTGGCCCGCGCCGACCTGGTGCCGGGCGACCTCGTGTTCTTCGGCCGCAAGGGCCGCGTGAACCACGTCGGCATCTACCTCGGCGAAGGCCGCTTCCTGCATGCGCCCCGCACCGGGCGTGACGTCACCGTGTCGAAGCTCGACGGCTACTGGGGACGCAAGTTCCTCGAAGCCCGGCGCGTCGCCGGGACCTGACGGCCTACGCCGCTTCGCGCACCGGATGCGGCTCGGCCGCCTCGCCTTCCGCCACGCCCAGGTTGCTCGACGCCGCCTGGTAGACCTCGCGGTCCAGCAGCCCCGTCTCGCGCGCGACCAGCACCGGCACCAGCATCTGCCCGGTGACGTTCGTCATCGTCCGCATCATGTCGAGCACGCGGTCGATCGCGTACAGGTAGCCGATCGCCTCCAGCGGCAGGCCGGCCGCGCTCAGCACGACCGTCGCCATCACCACTGCGGTGCCGGGCACGCCGGCGGTGCCGAAGCTGCCGAGCACCGAGGCGATCAGCACGACCAGGTACTGGTCCGCGCTCATCGGCACGCCGGTGTACTGCGAGATGAAGACCGCAGCGAGCGCCGGGTAGATCGCGCCGCAGCCGTCCATCTTGATGCTCGCGCCCAGCGGCACCGCGAAGGCGGCGTAGTCGCGGTCGACGCCGAGGTTGTGGGTGACGCTGCGCAGCGCCGCCGGCATCGAGGCGAAGCTCGAGGAGCTGACGAACGCGACCTGCATGCCGGAGGCCGCGCCGCGCCAGAACTTCAGCGGGTTCAGGCCGTGCAGCAGCAGCAGGCCACCGTACACGACCACGATCTGCAGGACGCAGGCCAGGTACAGCGCGATCACGAAGCTGCCCAGCGGCAGCAGCTTCTCGAAGCCGTAGGAACCGACGAGCGCGGCGATCAGGCCGAAGGTGCCGATCGGGGTGACCTCGAGCACGAAGCGCGTGACCTGGATCATCAGCTCGCTCGCCTCGCCGGCGAGGCGGCGCGCGCCGGCGACGCGGTCGCCGAGCTTGACCATCGCGAAGCCGACCAGCGCGGCGATGAAGATCACCGGCAGGATCGAGCCCTTGCCCGCGGCGAGCACGGTCTCGCCCGCGGCATTGGTCGTGGTGCCGATGCCGGTGAGCGCATAGAACGCGTTGCTCGGCACGACGTCGAGGAGCACGTGGATCGGGTCGGGCACGACCTTCGGCACGTAGTCCGAGGCGATCGACAGCGCGCCGACGCCGACGCCCGGCTTCAGGACGGTGCCGACGAGCAGGCCGACGCCGACCGCGAGCATCGCGGTGCCCGCGAACCAGGCGAAGGTGCGGCCGCCGAGCGCGACCATCGACTTCTGCCCGTGCAGCGACGACACCGCGTGGATCACCGCGAAGAACACCAGCGGCGCGGCGATCAGCTTGATCAGGGTGACGTAGAGGTCGCCGAACGGACCGAACCAGGTCTCCGCCGCGGGACCGAACACCCAGCCGGCGAGCGCGCCGAGCACGAATCCCGCGAGCACGCGTTGCCAAAACGGAATGCGGAACCAGGCCGAGACGAGTTTCATCGGAATTCCGGGAAGGGCGTCCGGGCACGATAGCCGAAGCCCCGAGCCCTGCGCGAGTGCATCGGCGGAACGCTGTCGCACCGCCGACGATGCGGCGGCGGATGGAAGGCGCCCGGTGCGACGCGCATGGGATGATCGCGGCAGACCCGCGACACGGAGCCCGCCATGACCTTCGCCCGACCGACGCCCTCCCGCGTCGCTGCAGGATCCCTCGCGGCCCTGCTGGCCGGCTGCGCCGGCATGCCCGCGGGGACCGCCGCCGGCGCGGGCGATGCCGCCGCGGTCGCGGTGGACGTCCCCGCCGTCGCCCATCCCGGCGGCGAAACGGCCGCGTGGTGGTACCGCCTCGGCGCCTCTCAGGCCGCCGCGCGCGGCGCGATGGGCGGCGACGCGAAGAACGTGATCCTGTTCGTCGGCGACGGCATGAGCCTGCCCACCGTCGCGGCCGCGCGCATCCTCGACGGCCAGCGCAAGGGCCTGCCTGGCGAAGGCAACCTGCTGTCGTGGGAGGCGTTCCCCGACACCGCATTCAGCCGCACGTACAACACCGATTCGCAGGTGCCCGACTCCGCCGGCACGATGTCGGCGATGGCGACCGGCGTGAAGACCCGCTACGGCGTCATCAGCGTCGGCCCGCAGGCGCCGCGCTACGACTGCGAGGCGGGGCGCGCCGCGCCGATGCTCACGCTGTGGGAACTGGCCGCGGCCAGCGGCATGGCCACCGGCGTCGTCACCACCACCAAGGTCACGCACGCCACCCCCGCGGCGACGTTCGCGCACGTCGCCGACCGCAACTGGGAGAACGACACGATCATGGCCAGGGCGCCCGGCACGGCGGCGTGCACGGACATCGCGCGGCAGATGGTCGAGTCGCCCTATGGCGACGGTCCCGACGTGATGCTCGGCGGCGGCCGCGGCAACTTCATGCCCTCCACGCAACCGGATCCGGAATACCCGGACCGCAACGGCCTGCGCAGCGACGGCCGCGACCTCGTCGCCGAATGGCGCGCGCGCCATCCCGGCGGGGCCTACGCGTGGAACGCGGCGCAGCTCGCGGCCGCGCCGGCTTCGGCGCCGCTGCTGGGCCTGTTCGAGCCGGCGGAACTGCATTACGTCCACGACGCCGCGCAGGACCGCGCCGGCGCGCCGAGCCTGGCCGAGATGACCCGCGCCGCGATCTCGCACCTCCAGGCGCAGGGCAGGCACGGCTACGTGCTGCTGGTCGAGGGCGCGCTCATCGACTACGCGCACCACGACGGCAACGCGTACCGCGCGCTGGACGAGACGATCGCGATGTCGCAGGCGGTGGCCGCCGCCGACGCGATGACCTCGCCCGACGACACCCTGATCCTGGTGACCGCCGACCATTCGCACACGCTGTCGTTCGCCGGCTATCCGGCGCGCGGCAACCCGATCCTCGGCAAGGTCGTGCGCCGCGGCCGCGACGGCGTGCCGAAGCCTTCGCTGGACGCCGACGGGCTGCCCTACACCACGCTGCAGTACGCGAACGGCCCAGGCCAGCCGAAGGGCCGCGCGGCGCGCGCCGACCTCGCGGACGTCGACACGACCGATCCCGATTTCCACCAGCAGGCGCTCGTCGCGCTATCCGGCGAAACCCACGGCGGCGACGACGTCGGCGTGTGGGCGCGCGGCCCCGGCGCCTCCGCCGTGCGCGGCAGCGTCGAGGAGAACACGCTGTTCCACTTCTTCGTGCAGGCCACGCCGCGGCTGCGCGGCGCGCTGTGCGCGAAGGGCTACTGCGACGCGAACGGCGTGCCGGCCGCACTCCCCGACCCGGCCGCGTTCAGGAACGCCGCGTTCAGAACGGCTTCGCCAGCACCATCCAGATGATCACCAGCAGCAGCACGATCGGCAGTTCGTTGAACCACCGCAGCGTGGTCGCCGACGGCAGCGCGCGCCCCTTCCCGAGGCCCTTGAGCCAGCGCCCGGCGACGATGAAGTGCGCAAGCAGCAGCGCGACCGCGCCGAGCTTGGCGTGCAGCCAGTGGCTGCCCGGCGCGACCATCGTCGGGAAGTCCGGGAACACGCGATAGCCGAACCACAGCAGCAGGCCGAGCAGGAACGCGAAGCCGAACATGACGTGGCCGAAGCGGTACAGCCGCCGGCCCATCAGCACCAGCCGCGCGCGGACGGCGGGCTCGCCGTCGCCGGCCTCGGCCAGGTTCACGAGGATCCGCGGCAGGTAGAACGCCGACGCGACGAAGGCGAACACGAAGAACACGTGCGCGGTCTTGGCGATGAGGTAGGCGTGCATGCGTCGGCTCCCGCCGGAACCGCCCGGCGCCGCGATAGGATGCCACGATGCCGACGACGCCCCCGAAACGCTACGACCGCGCCTATTTCGACCGCTGGTACCGCCTTGGCGGCATCGGCGGGGCGCGCCGACTCGCGCGCAAGGTCGCGCTCGCCGTGGCCACCGCCGAATACCACCTCGAGCGTCCGGTGCGCACGGTGCTCGACATCGGTTGCGGCGAGGGCCCGTGGCGCGCGCCGTTGCTGGCACTGCGGCCGGGCCTGCGCTACCTCGGCTTCGATTCCAGCGAATACGCGATCGCGCGCTACGGCCGCAGCCGCGACCTGCACCTCGCGCGCTTCGAGGACTTCGCGCTGCTGCGGCCCTGCCCGCCCGTCGACCTGCTGGTCTGCAGCGACGTGATGCACTACGTGCCGACGCGCGCCCTCGATCGAGGGTTGCCCGGCCTGGCCGCACTGTGCGGCGGGGTCGCCTTCCTCGAGACCTTCGCCCGCGAGGACCAGGCCGAGGGCGACGAGGACGGCTTCATCGCCCGCCCGGCGCGCTTCTACCGGCGGCGCTTCGAGGCGCTGGGCTTCACGCCGCTGGGCTCGCATTGCTGGCTCTCGCCCGCCCTCGCCGGCACCGCCACGGCGCTCGAAGTCCCGGCTTGACCCAGGACAAGGCGGCCCGCGCCCGAGGGGTGTTATGCTGCGACGCAGCAACCGCGGGACGCCCATGCTGCTCTACCAATTCCATGAGTTCTGGCGCGCCGGCATGGCTCCGCTCACGTTCTGGGCCGAGGCCGGCGCCAAGATGTACTCGGCGCCCGGCAGCTGGCTCGCCGCGCTGCCCGAGGCGCCGCGCATCGCCGCCGGCTACGAGCTGCTGTACCGCGTCGGCAAGGATTACGAGAAGCCGGAATTCGGCATCCATTCGGTCGAAGTCGATGGCGCCGAATGCCCGGTCGTCGAGAAGGAAGTGCTGTCGCGCCCGTTCTGCCGCCTGCTGCGCTTCAAGCGCTACAGCGACGACGCCGGCAGCCTGCGCGACCTGAAGGACGACCCGCCGGTGCTGGTCGTCGCGCCGCTGTCGGGCCACCACGCGACCCTGCTGCGCGACACCGTGCGCACGTTGCTGAAGGACCACAAGGTCTACATCACCGACTGGGTCGACGCGCGCATGGTGCCGGAGGCCGACGGCACGTTCTCGCTCGACGACTACGTGCGCTACATCGAGGATTTCATCCGCCACATCGGCGCGGAGTCGCTGCACGTGGTCAGCGTCTGCCAGCCGACCGTGCCGGTGCTCGCCGCGGTGTCGCTGATGGCCGCGCGCGGCGAGGCGACGCCGCGCTCGCTGGTGCTGATGGGCGGGCCGATCGACGCGCGCCTGTCGCCGACCGCGGTCAACACCCTCGCCACGCGCGAGCCGCTCTCGTGGTTCGAGCAGAACGTCATCCAGATCGTGCCGTCGAACTTCCCGGGCCGCGGCCGCCGCGTCTACCCGGGCTTCCTGCAGCACGCCGGCTTCATGGCGATGAACCCGGAGCGCCATTTCATGTCGCACTGGGACTACTACCAGGACCTGGTGAAGGGCGATCTCGAGGACGCGGCCGCGCATCGCCGCTTCTACGACGAATACAACGCGGTGCTCGACATGCCGGCGACCTACTACCTCGACACGGTCGACATCGTGTTCCAGCGGCACCTGCTGCCCCGCGGGCTGTGGGACGTGGCCGGCGAGCGCGTGGATCCGTCCGCCATCTCGAAGACCGCGCTGCTGACCGTCGAAGGCGAGCTCGACGACATCTCCGGCGCCGGCCAGACGCGCGCCGCGCACGGGCTGTGCACCGGCATCGCGATGGAGGACCGCCAGCACCTCACGGTCGAGGGCGCGGGCCACTACGGCATCTTCAGCGGCCGGCGCTGGCGCACGCAGGTGTACCCGCTGGTGCGCGACTTCATCGCCCGGCACGCCGCGTAGGCGATGCGCGCCGCCGCGTTCCGCCGTTCCGCGTTCCGACGGCCCATGGCGAGGCTGGCGCTGGTCGCCGTGCTGCTGCTGGCGCTGGTGCCGACGCTGGGCCGACTCGCGCAGGCGCGCGCCGCCGGCGCCGAGGCCGCGCCGTCGTGGGCGGCGCTGTGCACGGCGCGCGGCCTGCAGCCGGTCCTGTTGCCCGCGTCCGCGCATGCCGCGGGCCACGGCAACGGCGAAGCGCCCGCCCCGTCGCCGCGCGGCGGCGGCGACTGCGATTACTGTCCCCTGCTCGCGACCGCGCTTCCGCTCGCGATCGCGCCGCTGTCCGTGCCGCCCGCCGCGGCGCCGGCACCGGCGCTTTGCACATCCCGCACGTCGCCGACACGCGAGGCGCCGCATCCTTGCGGCCTCGGTTCGCGCGGCCCGCCGTCCGTCTCCTGAACCCAGCGCTTCCGATCCGCGCGCGGCGCCGCCGCGCGTCCTCCTGCGTTGTTTTCCGGAGCATGCAATGCCGATCTCCCTTTTCGCGATGCCGCGCGCCTCGCGCCTCGCCCTCGCGCTCGCCTGCGCGGCGGCACCCTGTTTTCCCGCCTTCGCCGCCGACGCGCCGGCGGCGCCTGCCGCCGCCACCACGAATGCCGCGGACGACGACGTCCCGGTCGACCTCGGCCGCGTGGTGGTCCGCGGCAAGCGCTTCCCCGCGAACACCGTCGAGGACATCGACCAGGCCCGCGAACGCCTCGACGAACGCGCCGGCGCGACCGCGCTGGTGGACGGCGACAGTTACCGCGACGGCCGCGTCGGCAACCTCGCCGACGCCCTCGGCCAGGCGCCCGGCGTCTTCGTCCAGCCGCGCTTCGGCGCCGAGGAAGCGCGCCTGTCCATTCGCGGCTCCGGCCTGCAGCGCACCTTCCACGGCCGCGGCATCGTCGTGCTGCAGGACGGCGTGCCGCTGAACCTGGCCGACGGCAGCTTCGACTTCCAGGCGATCGAACCGCTCGCCGCGCGCTACATCCGCGTCTGGCGCGGCGCGAACGCGCTGGAGGCCGGCGCGGCGACGCTCGGTGGCGCCATCGATTTCGTGTCTCCGACCGGCTACGACGCGCCGGCGCTGGAGGCGCGGCTGGAAGGCGGCAGCTTCGGCACGCAGCGTGCGCAGGCCGCGCTCGCCGGCGCCGGCGAACATGCCGACGGCTACCTCGGCCTGACCAGCGCCAGGCAGGACGGCTTCCGCGCGCACGCGCAGCAGGAAAACACCCGGCTCTTCGGCAACGCCGGCTTCCGCTTCGGCGAAGCGCTCGATGCGCGCCTGTACCTCGCGCGCGTCGACACGCGTTCGGAACTGCCCGGCAACCTGACGCTGGCCGAGGCCCTGGACGATCCGGCGCTCGCCGCGCCCGCCAGCATCGCGCAGGACCAGCGCCGCGATTTCCGGCTCGACCGCATCGCCGGCAAGCTCGCGTGGTCGCCGGTCGAAGGCGGCAGCGCGACGCTGTCCCTCTTCCATTCCGCGAAATCGCTGCACCATCCGATCTTCCAGGTGCTCGACCAGCAATCGCGCGACGACGGCGTCGACCTGCGCTGGCGCGGCGAAAGCACCCTGGGCGGCCGGCGCAACGTCCTCGCGGCGGGGCTGGCGTACGCACGCGGCAGCCTGGACGACGTGCGCCATGCCAACGTCGGCGGCGAGCGCGGCGCGCCGACCAACCACTTCGACCAGCACGCCGCCAACGCCAGCGCGTTCGTCGAGGACCAGGCCTGGCTCGCGCCGCGCTGGGTGCTGGTGCTGGGCGCGCAGGCGGTGCGCTCGACCCGGCGCTCGCGCGACCTGCAGGTGGACGGCGGGCGCGACGAGAGCTTCGATGCAGCCTACGCCTCGTTCAGCCCGCGGATCGGCCTGCGCTTCGATGCGGACCCGCGCACGCAGTGGTTCGCCAACCTCAGCCGCAGCGCCGAGCCGCCGAGCTTCGGCGAACTCAGCGGCGGACCCGGCGTCACGCCCGTGGGCCAGCAACGCGCCGGCAGCGCCGAACTCGGCATGCGCACGCAGCGCGATGCGCTCTCGCTCGACGTCGCCGTGTATCGTGCGCGGATCCGCGGCGAGCTGCTCGCCCTGGACGATGCGGCCGGCAATCCGCTCGGCACCGTCAACGCGGGGCGGACCGTGCACCAGGGCGTCGAGCTCGGCGCGGAATGGACGTTCGCGCGCGACTGGCGCCTGGCGGCCAACTACCTGCGCAACGACTTCCGTTTCGATCGCGATCCGGTGTACGGCGACAACGCGCTGGCCGGCGTCCCGCCGCAGCAGCTGCGCGCCTCGCTGCGCTGGCAGCTCGGGCCGCATTTCCACGTCGAACCGAACCTGGAGTGGGTCCCGCAGGACTGGTACGTCGACCACGCGAACACGTTCCGCGCGCCCGGCTACGTCATCGCCGGGCTGAAGCTCGGTGGTGAGGCCGGCGGCGGATGGCGCTGGTTCGCCGACCTGCGCAACCTCGGCGACCGCCGCTGGATCGCCGGCACCAACGTGGTCGCCGATGCCGGCGGCGGCGACGGGCGGAACTTCCTGCCCGGCGACGGCCGCTCGCTCTACCTCGGCCTCGAATGGCGGATGTAGGGCCGACTCATGGTCGGCTCACCGCCGGATGCCCGACAGGGCCGACCACGAGTCGGCCCCGCGGGCTCACGCCTTGACCAGCAACTGCTTGGCGATCGCGCCGTGGACCTTGCCGATGCCGCGCAGCAGGTGCAGCGTCGCGAACAGCAGCACCACGCCGCAGGCGAAGGCGATCGGCAGCTCCCACGCGCCGAGCGTCGTCGCCGGCTCCCAGTAGCCGTACCAGCCTCCGGTCAGCGACCACCCGTCGAACGCGCCGAAGCCGATCAGCAGCGGCGCGACGGTCAGGCTCACCGAGGTCGCCAGCAGCGTGACCGCGACGGTGAAGTAGAGGATGCCCAGCGGCAGCATCGCGAGCATGTACACCAGCGTCGACCAGGTGCGCGGATCGATGAACACGTCCTTGATCCGCTCCAGCACCGGCCGGTCGCGGTCGGCGTACAGCGGCCGGCGCGGCATGCGCTCGCCGAGCATGGTCTCGACGATCCGGCCTTCGACCAGCGACAGCAGCCGCACCGAGCCGAGGAACAGGATCACGAACGGGATGCCGATGATGATCACCGACAGGCCCATCGACAGCGAGATGCCGGTGACCACCCAGGTGAAGTAGAAGATGCCGGTGGCCAGGGCGAGGATCGAATAGAACATCGCGCCGTAGGTGCGCGGATCCGCGGCGACGCCGAAGAAGCGGCCGAGCGCGGATTCGCGCCGCGGCGGCTGCGGCGGCCGCAGCGCCGTCTGCACCTTCGCCTCGGTGTCGCGGTAGATGTCGGCGACTTCGTCGGGCGCGCCGTAGCTGCCGGCGACCGCGGCGATCACTTCCGCCTCGGTCTGGTCCGGATGCTCGGCGAGTTCCGAGCGCAGGTACTCCTCCGCGTCGTACAGCGCGTCCTGGACCAGCGCCGGGTCGGCGCCGGCCAACGCTGCGCGCAACTGCGCGAGGTAGTCGGGAATGGAGGTGGGCAGCGGCTGGGAGGTGGCGTTCATGCCGTGGATCCTTCGAGGACGGTGTCGACCGAGTCGCGGGTGGCGCGCCAGGCGTCGGCCCAGGCGCGAAGGGTGTCCCGCCCGACGGCGGTGATGCGGTAGTAACGGCGGGGCGGCCCCGACACGGACGGCTCGACGAAGCTGTCGAGCAGGCCCGAGCCTTCCAGGTTGCGCAGCACCGGGTACAGCGCGCTCTGCTTGCCGGCGAGCACGCCGTCGCCGACCTGCTCCAGGCGCTTGGCGATCTGGTAGCCGTACATCGGCTCGGGCGCCGTGGCCAGCACGCCCAGCAACGCCAGCGACACCGTGCCCGCGCTCAGCTCCTTCTGGAACTTGCGCAGCAGCGGCTCGGCCGGCTCGACGGGGGGAGGCGTCATGGAGGACTCCTGCTAGGTTGGAGGCCAGTCTATTGGCAACTTCGATATAGTGAATGTGCCACTAGTCACCCCGGCCGCCCCGCCAGGCTGGCGCCCGCCGACGGTCCTTCACGCCCCGTCGCCGGCGCCTTTACGGCCCGCCGGCGACGATGGGGTCGCGGCCCCCCCTTCGGCCGCGGAGATGCGAGATGCCACGCGGAGACAAGTCCAGCTACACCGACAAGCAGAAGCGCCAGGCCCACCACGTCGAGCAGAGCGAGAAGAAGGAAGGCAAGTCGAAGGAAGACGCCGAACGGATCGCCTGGGCCACCGTCAACAAGCAGGACCACGGCGGCAAGAAGAAGCATTAGGGTCAACGGAGCCGACCATGGGTCGGCTCTGCGGCGCGCGCGGAAGCGCGGCGTGCGGCAGAATCGGAAGACCTCCCGGGGAATCCGTCCATGTCGCCTGCCAAGCCTGCCGCCGCGCACCTGCCGCGCCTCTTCCTCGCCGTCGCGCTCGCCGCCGCCTGCGGCGCGACCTCCGCCGCCGACGCGGCCGCCGCCGACGCGGCCAAGCCCAGGACCGCGAAGGAACTGCTCGACGCCTCGACGCCGGCGGACTGGCGCACGCCCGATCCGTCGAACGTGCTGTACATGCAGGTGCCCGCGGGGCGCGTGGTGATCGAGCTCGCGCCGCGCTTCGCGCCGGAGCACGTCGCCAACATCCGCGCGCTCGCCCACGGACATTACTGGGACGGGCTGAGCATCTACCGCTCGCAGGACAACTTCGTCGTCCAGTTCGGCGACCCGGAGGAGGACGAAGCCAGGCGCAAGCCCATCGGCGACGCGAAGCCTCACCTGCCGGCCGAGTTCACCCGTGCCGCGGCGGACCTGCCCTTCGACCGGCTGCCCGACAGCGACGGCTGGGCGCCGGAAGTCGGCTTCAGCGACGGGTTCTGGGCGGCGCGCGACCCGAAGTCGGGCCAGGCCTGGATGGCGCACTGCTACGGCACCCTCGGCGCCGGCCGCGACGTCGCCGCCGATTCCAGCAACGGCACCGAGCTCTACGTCGTCGACGGCCAGGCGCCGCGCACGCTCGACCGCAACATCACCGTCGTCGGCCGCGTGCTCAAGGGCATGGAACTGCTCAGCGTGCTGCCGCGCGGGCCCGAGCCGATGGGCATGTACGCGAAGCCGGAGCAGTACACCCCGATCCTGTCGATCGCGCTGGAATCCGACGTGCCGGAAGCGCAGCGCACGCCGCTGCAGGTCCTGCGCACCGACACGCCGCTGTTCGCGCAGCTCGTCGAACTGAAGCGCAACCGGCGGGACGAGTGGTACAAGGTGCCCGCCGGCCACATCGACCTGTGCAACGTGGCGGTGCCCGTCCGTACGCCGCCGAAGCCCTGAGGCGCGTCGTCACGCGGCATTGCTCCGGGGCTGCCTAGCCTGCCGGCACCCCAACGCGAGGCAAGACCGATGCCGACCCTGCGCATGCGCCTGACCGGGAGCGAGGACGACGCCCGGGCCGTGATCAACCTGCTGCAGAGCCTGGAAGGCATCGAGCACGTCGAAGAGGTGTCGGACATGATGCCGCACATGGACGATGCCGATTCCAGTTCCGCCGGCCTGAGCGACATCGCCGGGCCGGACGCGCACGAGCTGGAGATCGAGGCGCCGAACGAGTCGACCGCGCGCAAGGTGCGCGAGGCGGTGGAGGCGCTGTCCTTCGACCTCGACGTGCTGGTCGAATTCGAGGAAGAAGAGGACTGACGTAGAGCCGACCCACGGTCGGCTCCCGAAACCCGCGTCAGCCGACCATGGGTCGGCGCTACAGCGCGGCGCCGTCGAAGTGGCGCACGGGGAGCGCCGCGACGTCCACGCCCTCGAGGCAGCGCACGTTCACCGCGACCATCGGTTGCCCGTCCTTCGGGTTGATCGCCTCGCTGAAGGGCGCGACGCCGCAATCCTGGCAGAAGTGGTGGGCGATCCGCCCGGTGTTGAAGCGGTAGGTCGCGTAATCGCCTTCCTTCGACGTGAGCGTGAACGCCTCGCGGGGGAAGAACGCGAGCAGCGACCCGCGGCGGCGGCACAGCGAGCAGTTGCAGTCGGCGACCTGCGCGACGTCGCCCTCGACCGTGAAGGCGATGCGCCCGCAATGGCAGCTTCCGGAATGGGCCATGCGGCGGGCTCCTGGCATCGGGGACCGTCAACGATAGCGCGACGCGCGCCGGCGCGCATGGCCCGGCCGTCGCATTGCGTCCCCGTCGCGATTGCCCCACCCTCCCCGCTTTCGTCTCTTCGGGGGAAGCAGCGATGCCGCGCAAGCGTCTATTCCTGGCCTGGGCGCTCGCCGCCGGGCTGCCACTGGCCGCGCAGGCCCAGGCGCCGGCCACGGCCGGGGCCTGCGCCGACATTCCGATCGTGGGCCGCGATGCGGCGGCGGTCTCCACGCCGAGCGCGCCCGACGCCTGGGGCGGGCCGCGTACCGGCAACGAGGCCACCCTCTCCGACCGCGTCGTCGGCTACTCGATCGACGCCACCCTCGATCCGGTCAAGCACACCGTCACCGGCCACCAGCAGCTGACCTGGCGCAACCGCAGCGCGGTCCCGGTGTGCAGCGTCTACCTGCACCTGTACCTCAACGCGTTCGAGGGTGCCGGCAGCACGTTCATGACCGAACTGCGCGAGGGCAACGACTCGTTCCGCAGCGACGTCAAGACCAAGGACGGCCAGTGGGGCTACATCAAGCTCCGCGACGTCGCCCAGGGCGGCAGCAAGGTGCAGTGGAGCTTCGTGCAGCCCGACGGCGGCCCGTCCACCGACCGCACGGTGGTCCGCCTCGACTTGCCGCAGCCGGTCGCGCCGGGCGCGAGCACCACGCTCGACATCGGCTTCTTCGACCAGCTCCCGCGCGTGGTCGCCCGCACCGGCTACTACGGCACCTTCCACCTGGTCGGGCAGTGGTTCCCGAAGATCGGCGTGCTCGAGCTGCCGGGCGAGCGCGGCGCGACCGCGCCGCGCTGGAACGCGCACGAGATGCACGCGCACAGCGAGTTCTACGCCGATTACGGCCAGTACGACGTGCGCATCACCGTACCGAAGGGCTACACCGTCGGCGCCACCGGCGAAGAGACCGGCGCGCCCGTCGAGAAGGACGGCAAGGTCACCCACCGCTTCGTCCAGGGCGACGTGCACGACTTCGCCTGGACCGCCGACAAGCGCTACGCCAAGCCGCTGGTCGGCTATTACGAAGGCGCCGGCAGCCCGAAGGTCACCGTGCGCGTGCTGTACACGCCGGAGTACGAGAGCAACGCCAAGCCCGCACTGGACGCCACCGTCGACGCCCTCGGCTTCTTCTCGCGCACGCTCGGCCCGTACCCGTACAACACGGTGACCGTGGTGATCCCGCCGTACAACGCCGACGAAGCCGGCGGCATGGAGTATCCGACGTTCTTCACCGCGTCGAGCTTCGCCAACGTCGACAAGGGCACGATGTTCGCCGACGCGCTGGACTTCGTCACCATCCACGAATTCGGCCACGGCTACTTCTACGGCCTGCTCGGCTCCAACGAGTTCGAGGAGCCGATGCTGGACGAAGGCCTGAACGAGTACTGGGACCAGCGCATGCTGCGGTCGGAGAACCACGACCTGCACCTGACG
>DASTWT010000030.1:0-2256 GCA_035765815.1 Luteimonas sp.
CGCAGCCGCGCGTCGAAGCCCCCGGCGCCTTCCTGGCGGACGATGGTGTCCGGGTCCTCGCCTTCCGGCAGGAACAGGAAGAACGCCTGGCGGCCGTCCTTCATGCGCGGCAGCACCGATTCCAGCGCCTTCCACGCGGCGGAACGGCCGGCGCGGTCGCCGTCGAAGCAGAAGTACACGTCCGGCGCGCTGCGGAACAGCAGTTCGGCGTGGTCGGGCGTGGTCGCGGTGCCGAGCGTGGCCACCGCCTGCGACACGCCGTACTGCGCGAGCGCGACGACGTCCATGTAGCCTTCGACCACGACCAGCCGGTCGAGCTTCGAATTCGCCTGCTTCGCCTGCCACAGCCCGTAGAGCTCTCGGCCCTTGTGGAACAGCGGCGTCTCGGGCGAATTCAGGTATTTCGGCGAGTCTTCGGGATCGATCACGCGGCCGCCGAAGGCGATCGTGCGCCCGCGCCGGTCGTGGATCGGGAACATCAGGCGGTCGCGGAACTTGTCGTAGACCGAGCCCTTGTCGTTCTTCGAGAACAGCCCGGCGCGCTCGAGCAACTGCATGCGGCGCTCGTCGGTGCCGAGCGCGTCGCGCAGCGCGTTGTAGCCGTCCGGCGCGTAGCCGATCGCGTAGCGCTCGACGATTTCCGGCGCGATGCCGCGCTTGTCCACGTAGGCGCGGGCCTTGTCGCTGCCGGCCAGCTGCTGGCGGAAGAAGCGCGCGGCCGCGTCGAGTGCCGAGTACAGGTCGCGCGTGCCCGTGTCCTCGTTGCGCTGGCGGGTGTCGCGCGGCACCTCCATGCCCGCGCGCTTCGCCAGCTCGTCGACGGCATCGAGGAACTCGAGGCGGTCGAAGTTCATCAGGAACGAGATCGCCGTGCCGTGCGCGCCGCAGCCGAAGCAGTGGTAGAACTGCTTGGTCGGCGACACCGTGAACGACGCCGAGCGCTCGTCGTGGAAGGGGCAGCGCGCCGCGTACTCCTTGCCCTGGCGCTTCAGCGGCACGCGCGCGCCGACGAGCTCGACGATGTCGGTGCGCGCGAGCAGGTCGTCGATGAAGGCGTCTGGGATGCGGGCCATGCGGCTAGCTTGCCATGCGCCGGATCAGCCGGCGTCCGCCGTCGCGCCGGCGTCCGCGGCCAGCGCGCGCAGGGCGTCGCCTTCCAGGCGCTGCACGGTCCACTCGTCCATGCCGGTCGCGCCGATGCGGCGGTAGAAGCCGATCGCCGGCGCGTTCCAGTCCAGCACGCTCCACTCGAAGCGGCCGCAGTCGCGCTCCACCGCGATCCGGGCCAGCGCGGCCATCAGCCGCTTGCCCAGGCCCGCGCCGCGGAACGCCGGGCGCACGAACAGATCCTCGAGGTACAGCCCGCGCTTGCCGAGGAAGGTGCTGAAGTTGTGGAAGAACAGGGCGAAGCCCGCGGGTTCGCCGTCGACTTCCCCGATCAGCACCTCGGCGGCGGGATGCGCGCCGAACAGCTGTTCGCGCAGGCCGTCGTCGGTGGCGACCGCGGCGTCGGCCAGCCGTTCGTAGTCGGCCAGCTCCGCGATCAGCGCGCGGACCAGCGGCACGTCGCCGGCCGTGGCCGGGCGCACCGACAGCTGCGGCTGCGCCCCCGCCCCCATGGCTCAGCCCAGCTTCTGCTTGACCAGCTTCGAGACCAGGCCCATGTCGGCCTTGCCGGCCAGCGCCGGCTTCAGCACGCCCATCAGCTTGCCCATGTCGGCCCCGGAGCTCGCGCCCGTCTGCGCGATGGCCTGGTCGATCTCGGCAAGGATCGCGGCCTCGTCGAGCTTCGCCGGCAGGTAAGCCTCGATCACGCCGAGCTCGTAGCGCTCGACCGCGGCCAGGTCCTCGCGCGCGGCGGCCTCGTACTGGCCGATGGAATCCTTGCGCTGCTTGACCATCTTCTCGAGCACGGCCAGCACCAACGCGTCGGTCATCTCGATGCGCTCGTCGACTTCCTTCTGCTTGATCGCGGCGTTGATCAGCCGGATCACCGCGAGGCGGTCCTTCTCGCCCGCCTTCATGGCGGCCTTCATGTCGTCGGTGAGCTGGGTCTTGAGGGTCATGGGGACTCCGGGGAAGCAGCCGACCATGGGTCGGCTCTACAGGGGGCACAAAAACGAAAGGCCGGCGACGCAATGCGTGCCGGCCTCGGGATGCAGCGGGTTCGCGGCGGCCGGGCGGCCGCGCGACCTCAGTACAGCCGCTGGCGCTTGGTGACGTCGCGCGAGCTGCGGCGGGCCTGGCGCTTCACCG
>DASTWT010000031.1:0-4320 GCA_035765815.1 Luteimonas sp.
CTTCCGCATCGCCGAGCGCGACGGCGCGCTGGCCGGGTTCCTGGTCGGCTTCGCCTCGTCCGCGCGCCACGACAGCAGCAACTTCCGCTGGTTCGGCGAGCGCTACCAGGACTTCTTCTACATCGACCGCATCGTGGTCGCCAGCCGCCGCCGCGGCGGCGGCGTCGGCCGCGCGTTCTACGCCGACGTGCAGAGCCACGCCGAACTGCGCCATCCGCGCCTGGCCTGCGAGGTGTTCCTCGACGACGGCAACGACCCCGCCCTGCTCTTCCACGGCAGCTTCGGCTTCCGCGAGGTCGGCCAGCACGTCATGCCCGCGGCCGACGGCCAGCCGGCGCACCGCGCGGCGATGCTGATGAAGGAGCTGTGCAGCTATCGCTGGGTGCACGATACCTACGGCGATGCGCTGCCGGACGTGCCGTGGATCTCGCGCCCGCGCGCCGCATCGCCCGGCCACGCGGCGGCAGGCGCGCATCGCGCCACGGGGACCTGAGCATGGCGGCGGCCGGCATGGACTACGAACCCGCGGGCGAACTGAAGATCGGCCAGGTCGGCATCGCCAACCTGCGCGTGCGCACGCTCGACGTCGCGAAGCTCGGCGCGGAGATGGCCGAGCGCGTCGCGCGCGCGCCGAAGCTGTTCGAGCGCGCCGCGGTGGTGGTGGATTTCGGCGGGCTGGCGCAGACGCCGGACGTGGCGACCGCGCGCGCGCTGGTGGCGGCGTTGCGCGAGGCCGGCGTGCTGCCGGTCGCCCTCGCCTACGGCACCAGCGCGAACGAGGCCCTGGCCCGCGAGCTGGGCCTGCCGCTGCTGGCCAAGTTCCGGGCCCAGTACGAACCCGCGACGGGCGCCGAGGCCGCGATCGACGCCCCCTCGCCGCGACGCGCCCGCGCCGCGGAGCCCGCGGCGCCGGTGGCCGAAGCCGCGCCGCCGCCCGCGCCCGCTGCAGGCCACGCCGGGCCGGGCCGGGCCGGGCCGGGCCTGATCCAGGCCGCCCCGGTCCGCTCCGGCCAGCAGGTCTACGCCGAGAACCGCGACCTCACGGTGCTCTCCGCGGTCGGCGCCGGCGCCGAGGTCATCGCCGACGGCTCCATCCACATCTACGGCGCCCTCCGCGGCCGCGCCCTCGCCGGTGCGCAGGGCAACGAAAAGGCACGTATCTTCTGCCGGGAGTTCCGCGCCGAGCTGGTCGCCGTCGCGGGCCACTACAAGGTGCTGGACGAGATCCCGAAGGAACTGCACGGCAAGCCCGCGCAGGTCTGGCTCGACAACGACGGACAACTCAACATCGCCGCGCTCGACTGAGCGCCGCAACCCAGGAGAAGTGCTTTGGCCGAAATCATCGTAGTCACGTCCGGCAAGGGCGGCGTGGGCAAGACCACCACCAGCGCCTCCCTTGCCTGCGGCCTCGCGCGCCACGGCAAGAAGGTCGCGGTGATCGACTTCGACGTGGGCCTGCGCAACCTCGACCTGATCATGGGCTGCGAACGGCGCGTGGTGTACGACTTCGTGAACGTGATCCACGGCGAGGCGTCGCTGAAGCAGTCGCTGATCAAGGACAAGCGCTTCGACAACCTGTTCGTGCTCGCCGCGTCGCAGACGCGCGACAAGGACGCGCTGACCAAGGAAGGCGTCGAGAAGGTGCTCAAGGACCTCGCCGACGAAGGCTTCGACTACATCGTGTGCGATTCGCCGGCCGGCATCGAGAAGGGCGCGTTCCTGGCGATGTACTTCGCCGACAAGGCGGTGGTGGTGGTGAACCCGGAAGTGTCGAGCGTGCGCGACTCCGACCGCATCCTCGGCCTGCTGGCCTCGAAGACGAAGCGCGCCGAGGCCGGCGAGCGCGTCGCCGAATACCTGCTGCTGACCCGCTACAGCCCGGGCCGGGTGGAAACCGGCGAGATGCTGTCGGTCACCGACGTCGAGGAAGTGCTGGGCCTGAAGACGATCGGCGTGATCCCGGAATCGGGCGACGTGCTGAACGCGTCCAACAAGGGCGAGCCGGTGATCCTGGACATGGAGTCGCCGGCCGGCCAGGCCTACGACGACGCTGTCGCCCGCCTGATGGGCGAGGACCGGCCGATGCGCTTCACCCAGGCCGAGAAGAAGGGCTTCTTCACGAAGCTCTTCGGGGGTTGAGGCATGGGAATGTTCGATTTCCTCAAGGCGAAGAAGAACACCGCCTCGATCGCGAAGGACCGCCTGCGCATCATCATCGCGCAGGAGCGCAGCACCCAGGGCGGCCCGGACTACCTGCCGCTGCTGCGCCGCGAGCTGCTCGAGGTGATCCGCAAGTACGTCAGCGTCGACGTGGACGCGATCAAGGTCGACGTGGTCAAGGAAGGCGAGCACGACGTGCTCGACATCTCGGTGTCGCTGCCCGACGGGCGCGCCGCCACCGCGTGAGCGTGCTCGCGTTGCGGGACGTCGCGTTCTGCGACGTCGCGGCGTTGCTCGCGCGCTACGGGCTCGGGCTCGAGCGCGTCGCCGACGGCGCGCCGATCCCCGGCAGCTACTGGGGCGAGCCCGAGGCCGGCCTGGTCGGCGCGACGGTGCACGCGCGCGGCGACACGCCGCTGCATTCGCTCCTGCACGAGGCCGCGCACCTGATCGTGCTGCCGCCGGAACGGCGCGGCGCCGTGCACACCGACGCCACCGACTCGGTGGAGGAGGAAGACGCGGTGTGCGTGCTGCAGTCGCTGCTGGGCGACGCGCTCCCGGGCGTCGGCGCCGACCGGATCCTCGCCGACATGGACGCCTGGGGCTACACCTTCCGCCTCGGCTCCGCCCGCGCCTACGTGCGCGAGGACGCGGCCGAAGCGTGGGCCTGGCTGAGGCGCGCCGGCCTCGTCGACGACGGCGGCCGCCTGGCCTGAGCCGCCCGCCGCGCGGCACGCGGCGCGCGTCAGTGGTGCGCGTGCGCCGAACCGTTGCCCGCGCGGGCGTGGCGGGCGCGGGTGCGCGCCGCCTTCTTCGCCGCCGCCGAACGCTCCGCCGGGCCTTTCGTGCGCGCGGCCTTCTTCGCGGCGGCGGAGCGATCGGCCGCGGTGCGCTTCTTCGCGGCCTTGGTCGCCTGCCGCGACAGCGCCCGCTTCGATGCCGACGCGCTGCCTTCGCGCTTGAGCGCCTTGGTCACGCCGCGGGAACGGCTGCGCGACGGCTTATGCGGATGCTCGCCGGCCTCGCTGTCCTGCGCGGCCTTGCGGCGGGTCGCCTTCGAGGCGCTGCCCTTCTTCGGCGCCGGCACGTCGACGCCGGCGCGGCGCGCCTTGGACAGGCCGATGGCGATGGCCTGCTTCGCCGAGCGCGCGCCGTGCTTGCCGTGGCGGACGTGCTCGATCTCCTCGTGGACGTATTCGCCGGTCTGGGTGCTGGCGGACTTGCCTTCGCGCTTGTCCTGCGCGGCGCGCTTGCGGGTGCTGGCCTCGGGCATGGCGGAATCCTCGCGGGCCTCCGATCATCGCGCGCGCCGCGTTCCAGTCGCATGAAGCCCGGGTTGCGCCGCCGCGGCGAGGCCACTAGCCTGCGATTTTCGGCACGGGACCTTCACATGACGCGGCCGCGCACGCTCCTGCAACGGATGCGCCTGCCCCGCCTGCTGCTCGCGCTGTCGATCGCCGCGCTGGCGCTCGCGCCCGCGGCCTGCCGGCGCGAGGCGACGCCCGCCGCGGCGCAGGCCGGCGCGGTGCCCGCGGACGAGGACGCCGACGCATTCATCGCCCGCGTCAACCGCGAGATGCAGGCCGGCCATGCCGAGCTGAGCGCGGCGCAGTGGGTCTCGTCGACCTACATCAACACCGACAGCGAGCTGCTCGCGGCGAAGGCGAACGAGCGCTGGCTGGCGCAGCTGGACGGCTGGATCGCGCAGGCGCGCCGCTTCGAGGGCCAGCCGATGAAGCCGGAGACGGCGCGCGCGCTGTCGCTGCTCAAGCTCATGTCGCCGCTGCCGCCGCCGCGCGACCCGGCGCAGCGCGCCGAGCTCGCCCGCATCGCCACGCGGATGGAAGGCGAATACGGCTCCGCCCGCTACTGCACCGGCGAGGGCGACGCGCGGCGCTGCCGCCCGCTCGGCGAGCTCGAGGACGTGCTGCGCGGCGACCGCGACTACGACGCGCAGCTCGACGCCTGGCGCGGCTGGCATTCGACGGCCGCGCCGATGCGCAAGGACTTCGCGCGCTTCGTCGAGCTCGTCGACCAGGGCGCGCGCGACATGGGCTTCGCCGACGCCGGCGAGGCCTGGCGCGCCGGCTACGACATGCCGCCGGCGCAACTGGCCGCGGAAACCGACCGCCTGTGGGGCCAGGTCAAGCCGCTGTACGA
>DASTWT010000032.1:0-4379 GCA_035765815.1 Luteimonas sp.
CCCAGCAACTTCGTTTCGTCTTCGCCCGGCACCGACTCGACGTCGCGCAGCTGGCGCTGGATCGCCCGCGTACGCACGCCGGTCTGCTCGATCTTGTTGCTGGCCTCGGCGAGCTTCTTTTGCACCGAATCCAGCACGTCGGCGAACTTGCCGAACTCGGTCTTGACCGCGCCGAGCGTGCGCCACACCTCGCTGGAGCGCTTCTCGATCGCCAGCGTGCGGAACCCCATCTGGAAGCTCGTCATCAGCGCCAGCAGCGTCGTCGGGCCGGCGACGGCGATCCGGCATTCGCGCTGGAGCGCGTCCACCAGCCCCGGGCGCCGCAGCACTTCCGCGTACAGGCCCTCCGTCGGCAGGAACATGATCGCGAACTCGGTCGTATGCGGCGCAGCGACGTACTTGTCGCAGATCATCCGCGCCTGCTTGCGGACCGCCGTCTCCAGCGCGTCGCCGGCGACGCGCGCCTCTTCGGCTTCGCCGCTCTCCTGCGCCGCGAGCAGCCGCTCGTAGTCCTCGAGCGGGAATTTCGCGTCGATCGGCAGCCACACCGGCGCCTCGCCGCTGGAGCCGGGGAAGCGCACCGCGAACTCCACGCGCTCGTTCCGGCCGGGAATCGTGGCCACGTTGGCGGCGTACTGGTCCGGCGCGAACACCTGCTCCAGCAATCCCGCCAGCTGCACCTCGCCGAAGATGCCGCGGGTCTTGACGTTGCCGAGCACGCGCTTGAGGTCGCCGACGCCGGTGGCGAGCTGCTGCATCTCGCCCAGGCCGCGCTGCACGTGCTCCAGGCGCTCCGACACCAGCCGGAACGATTCCCCCAGCCGCGCCTCGAGCGTGCCCTGCAGCTTCTCGTCGACGGTGGCACGCATCTGCTCGAGCTTCGCCGCGTTGTCTTCCTGCAGCTCGCGCAGCTTCTGCTCCAGCGTGCCGCGCATCTCGCCCAGGCGCTGCTCGTTGCGGTCGCCGAGCTCCTTCAGGCGCTGGCCGAGCGATTCGACGAATCTCGCCTGCAGCTCCGCCGCATCGGTCCGCGCCTTGCGGCTGTCCTCGGACAAGGTCTGGCGCAACAGTTCCAGGCGGTGTTCGGTACGGCCGGACAGCGCCGCCAGTTCCTCGCGCAATTCGCCGCGTCCCGCGCGCTGGTCCTCGCGCAGGGCCTGTTCCAGCCGCGCGTGCTCGCCGGCCAGGTCCGGCCGCGGCGGCTTGCGGAACAGCAGCAGCGCCAGCATCGCAATCGCGACCACGACCGCGGCCAGCAGCAACCCCAGGAGCAGCGTCTCGGACATGCCGCCAGTGTAGCCGCGCGGGTCGCACCGGATGCGACCTGCGGGAGGCGCTCGCATTCAGAGCCCCGTCATCCCGCGCATACCCGGCGCTGGCTAGGATCGGGCCATGGACGCCGCCCCGCGCGAGCACGCAAGGCTCCTGTTCCACCGCTACGGCAACCGCAGCGGCGGATCGGGAGTCGCCGGTTACGCGCTGGTGGACGAGGGGATCGCCGTGAAGTTCAGCAACGGCGCGGTCTACGTCTACGACCGCGGCTGCCCCGGCCGGGCGCACGTCGCGCGCATGAAGCAGCTGGCGCGCGAAGGCGCGGGACTGGCGACCTACATCTCCCGCCGTGTCGGCCACCGCTACGCGCAGCGCCTCGCCGAGGGCGAGACGGCGCGCGTGCATGCGCACGGACGCGGCGATCAGTCGGTGACGCGGCAGAACACCGCCTTGAGGTAGCGCGACTCCGGCACGCTCGCCAGGAACGGGTGGTCCGGCCCCGCGCCGGCGACCTTCAGCACCTGCACGTTGCGCCCGGCGAAGAACGCGGCGCGCCGCAGCATGCCGAGGAATTCCTCCTCGCTCACCAGCCCGGTACACGAGAACGTCGCGAACAGGCCGCCCGGCGCGACCACGCCGAGGGCGAGCTTGTTCATGTCGAGGTACTTCTTCAACGCCGGGATCACCTGGTCGCGGTCGCGCGTCATCTTCGCCGGGTCGAGCACGACCACGTCGTAGCGCTCCCCGCGCGCGGCGGCGTCGCGCAGCCACGGGAAGATGTCGGCCTGCACGAAGCGCGGCTTCACCCCGCCTGCCGCGGAATTGAGCTTCGCGTTCCCGCGCGCGATCTCCAGCACCGCCTCGTCGATGTCGATGCCCACCACTTCGCTGGCGCCGCGCACCGCCGCGTACACGCCGAAACCGCCGGTGTTGCAGCACAGGTCGAGCACGCGCTTGCCGGCCACGTGCTGCGACAGCCACTGCCGGTTGTCGCGCTGGTCGGCGAAGAACCCGGTCTTGTGCGCGCCCGCGGGATCGGCGCGGAAGCGGATGCCGTGCTCGGTGACGATCGCCGGCGCCGCGGGTTCGCTGCCGCGGAAATCGAACGACTCCTGCTTCTGCACGTGCTCGTCGGCGAACGAATGGAAGCGGCAGCCCGGGAACTGCGCGCGCAAGGCGTCGTAGATCCATTCGCGGTGCCGGAACATGCCGGCGCTGAAGAACTCGACGACCAGCAGGTCGGCGTAGCGGTCGACCACGAGCCCGGACAGGCCGTCGCCTTCCGAATGCACCACGCGCCACGCGTCGGTCTCCGCGTCGAGCCGCAGCACCTCGCGCCGCAGCGCGACCGCCTCGCCGATCTTCCGCGCGAACCACCCCGCATCGACGGCGACATCCGGATCGGTTTCGAGGATCCGCAGCGCGATCCGCGAATGCCCGTTGTAGAAGCCCCGCCCGACCCACTCGCCGTCGACCCCGACGATGTCCACGAGGCTGCCGGGCTTCGGCTTCTGCGCGGGCTTCTCGACCAGCTTCTGGAAGATCCAGGGGTGGTTGGAGCGCCAGGCGTTGCGCAGGCGGACGGTCGGGTTGGTCGCGGGGGCGCTCGGGTTCATCCCGCCATTATCGCCGCCGCGCCGTCCCCGGCTTGCAAACCGGGCCGGCGCCGCCACGTCAGGGGCATGCACCTGCCCGAACACCAGGCGCCGCCCGACAGCCCCGGCCAGCGCCGCGCCGACGCTGCCCGCTTCCAGCGCGCGCTCAACGCGAGCCTGGCCGCGGTGCTGCTGGTGCTGGCGGCGTTCTGGGCGCAGCAGCATTTCGACTGGCGCCCGCTGGCGATCGCGCCGCGGCAGGCGTCGGGACTGTGGGGCGTGCTCGCGGCGCCGCTGCTGCACGGCTCGCCCGCGCACGTGGCCGCCAATGCCGCCGCGCTGCTGGTGCTCGGCACGCTCGCCGGCGTCGTCTACCCGCGCGCGACGGTGCGCGCGCTGCCCCTGCTCTGGCTGGGCGCCGGCCTCGGCGCCTGGCTGCTGGGCGAACCGGGCAGCCTGCACCTCGGCGCCAGCGGCGTCGCCCACGGGCTCGGGTTCCTGCTGTTCGCGCTGGGCGTGCTCCGGCGCGACCGCGCCGCGATCGCCGCCGGCATGATCGCCTTCATGTTCTACGGCGGCATGCTGCTGACGGTGCTGCCGCACGAACCGGGCGTGTCCTGGCAGGCGCACCTCGGCGGCGCGCTCGCCGGCCTGCTCGCGGCGTGGCTGTTCCGCGGCTCCGATCCGCTGCCGCCGCGCAGGCGCTACAGCTGGGAAGACGAGGACGCGGAGGCGCTGCCCGCCACCGAGGGAGAACGCGCCAGCTGACGCGGCGTCTCCCGCGCGGGCGTCACGCCGCGGGCAGCGGCCATCCGCGCATCGGCTTGACCGTGCGCAGCACGAAGCTCGAGTTCACGTCCTCGACGCCGGCCTGGCCGAGCAGCCGGTCCAGCAGGAAGCGCGAGAAGTGGTCCAGGTCGCGGACCATCACCTGCAGCAGGTAGTCCATGTCGCCGGTGAGCGCGTTGCAGGCGACCACCTCGTCCCATTCGTCCACGCTGCGGGCGAAGGCCTCGACGGTCTGCGGATCGTGCTGGCGCAGCTGCACGCGCACGAAGGCCTGGAGGCCCAGGCCCAGGCGCTCGGGGTCGAGCTGGGCGCGATAGCCGGCGATGACGCCGTCGCGTTCCAGCCGCTGGACCCGGCGCAGGCACGCCGACGGCGACAGGTGCACCCGCTCGGCCAGCTCGGCGTTCGGGACGCGGCCGTCGCGCTGGAGCTCCGCCAGCAGCAACAGATCGGTGCGATCGAGGTCCGCTGCGGCCATTTGGTGCACCTTTCCGCGTAGAATGCGCAATATTGTTGCGTATCCAAGCCGATTTCACGCAATTTTGCAACCCGGTTGCGCCCCCGGCCGGCTAAAGTCGGGGAATGAACCAGCCCCGCCGGCTCGAAAACATCCAGACCGACCGCGGCAAGATCCCGGTGTACGCCACCGGCATCGTCGAGCAGCCCTGGGACGACTACACCGCGACCGACCACGACGTCTGGCGCCGGCTGTACGCGCGCCAG
>DASTWT010000033.1:0-2032 GCA_035765815.1 Luteimonas sp.
CAGTTTATCCCCAGGGGCGGGCGAGGTGCAGCCGCACCGCCCGGACGCCCGGCAGCGCCCGCAGCAGGCCGGGGAGGGCGGCGTCGGCGCGCACGCCACGGCCGCCGTTGATGCTGAGCCGGCCCTTCGCCTGGCCGGTGATCGCCTCGACCAGCAGCGGGGTCGCGCCCTCGTGGCCGCGCAGGGCGTCCAGGAAGCGCTCCAGCGCCGCGTCCTCGCGCAGGTCGAGCTGCACCGACAAGCGCTGCGCGTGCCCCGGGCAGGCCTGCACGTAGTCCCAGGCGCGACGCGCCCGCAGCGAGAAGCCGCCGCTGAACTCGTCCTCGCGCAGGCCGCCTTCGACCAGGAGGATGCGGTCGCGGGTCAGCAGCGGCGCGCACTCGTTCCAGGCTTCGGCGAAGAACGCGCACTCGATCCGGCCGCGACCGTCGTCGAGCTGCACGAAGGCCTGCGAATCGCCGCGCTTGCGCATGCCGATCACCTGGCCGGCGACGACCACGGGCGTCTCCTGGCGCCAGCCGCGGCGTTCTTCCTGCGGACGCGCGGCCCAGATCCGGTCGAGGTCGCCGAGGTCGTGGCCGAGCAGCGCGCGCAGGTCCTCGCGGTACGGGTCGAACGGATGGCCGCTGAGGTAGTGGCCGAGCGTTTCGCGCTCGCCCTGCAGGCGCTGCAGCAGCGGCCACTCGTCGGCCTGCGGCAGCTCGATGCGCAGCTCGGGGGCCGCGCCGCCGCCTCCGCCGCCTCCGAACAACGAGACCTGGCCCGCTTCGCGCTCGCGCGCCAGCTGGTCGGTCACCTTGAGCACTTCCGGCAGCTGCAGCATCAGTGACGCGCGGTTGCGGCCGAGCGCGTCGAGCGCGCCTGCGTTCACCAGCGCCTCCAGCGCGCGCTTGTTGAGCTTCGTCGAATCCACGCGCTTGCAGAAGTCGAGCAGGTCGGCGAACGCGCCGCCGCGTTCGCGCTCCCCGACGATCGCCTCGCAGGCGCCGCGCCCGACGCCCTTCACCGCGCCGAGGCCGTAGCGCACGGTGCCGCGCGCGCCGCCGCCTTCGGCGGGCGCGAGGTCGATGGCCTCGAACATGTACGTCGACGCGTTGACGTCCGGCGGCAGCACGACGAGGTCCATCGCGCGCGCCTCGTCCAGGAAACCGACGACCTTGTCGGTGTTGTCCATGTCGCTGGACAGCACCGCCGCCATGAACTCGGCCGGGTGGTGCGCCTTCAGCCACGCCGTCTGGTACGACACCAGCGCGTACGCGGCCGCATGCGACTTGTTGAAGCCGTAGCCGGCGAACTTCTCCAGCAGGTCGAAGATCGGCCCGGATTCGCGCGGCGGGATGCCGTGGGTCTCGAGCGCGCCGGCCTCGAACTTGGCGCGCTCCTTCGCCATCTCCTCGACCTTCTTCTTGCCCATCGCGCGGCGGAGCAGGTCGGCGCCGCCGAGCGAGTAGCCGGCCAGCACCTGCGCCGTCTGCATCACCTGCTCCTGGTACACGACCACGCCGTAGGTCGGCGCCAGGATCGGCTCCAGCAGCTTGTGCGGGTACCGGACTTCGGCGCGGCCGTGCTTGCGCTCGATGAAGTCCGGGATCAGGTCCATCGGGCCCGGCCGGAACAGCGACACCAGCGCGATCAGGTCCTCGAAGCGGTCCGGCTGCGCGCGCCGCAGCAGCTCGCGCATGCCGCGCGATTCGAACTGGAACACGGCGATGGTGTCGCCGCGCGCGAACAACTCGTACGTCGGCTTGTCGTCGAGCGGCAGCGCGGCGATGTCGAGCCCGGCCGCGCCGCGCGCGCGCCGCGCGTTGATCGCCTTCACCGCCCAGTCGATGATCGTGAGCGTGCGCAGGCCGAGGAAGTCGAACTTCACCAGGCCGATCGCCTCGACGTCGTCCTTGTCGAACTGCGTCACCGGGTTGCGGCCGGCGCCGTGGCCGTCGTGTTCGGCGAACAGCGGGCAGAACGAGGACAGCGGCTCAGGCGCGATCACCACGCCGCCGGCGTGCTTGCCGGCGTTGCGCGTGAGGTCCTC
>DASTWT010000034.1:0-10893 GCA_035765815.1 Luteimonas sp.
GGATGCCAGCGGCTACGGCACCGACTACACCGAAGGCAACGCCTGGCAGTACTCCTGGTACGTGCCGCAGGACGTCGCCGGCCTCGCCGCCGCGCACGGCGGCGCGGACAAGCTGCTCGCGCGCCTCGATGCGGTGTTCGACGCGAAGGTCGACCCGAAGATCTTCGCGCACATGGAAGACATCACCGGCCTGATCGGCTGGTACGCGCACGGCAACGAGCCCAGCCACCACGTCGCGTACCTGTATGCGTACGCCGGCCAGCCCTGGCGCACGCAGGCGCGGCTGAAGCAGATCATGGACACGCAGTACAAGCCCACGCCCGACGGCCTCGCCGGCAACGACGACCTCGGCCAGATGTCGGCGTGGTACGTGTTCACCGCGCTGGGCTTCTATCCGGTCGCGCCCGGCAGCAACGAGTACATCATCGGCCGGCCGTTCGTGCCGCGCGCGACGCTGCGGCTGCCGAACGGACACGTGTTCACGGTGATCGCCGACGGACTCGACGACGCGCACGGTTACATCGCGTCGGCGACCTTGAACGGGAAGCCGCTGGCGCGGGCGTTCCTGCGGCATTCGGAGATCATGGCGGGCGGCGAGCTGCGCTTCACGATGGCTGCCGAGCCGGACAAGGCGTGGGGCACCGGCGGCGATCGCCCTTATGCCATGACCGCCTGGTAGCCACGGCGCACCGGCGCACCGGCGCATCGGCGCATCGGCGGTTTCAGGCATACACTCGCTACGCCGGCCCGGCGACGACGGGCCGTGCGGGAGCGTGGCATGGAACGGATGTCGTCCGCGGACCGGAACCTGGCGACGCTGCTGGCGGGTTGCCTGCTGCTTGCGGCCGGGCCCGCGCCGGCTGCCGGACCGCTCCCGCCGGCGCGTTGCGACCCGAAGGTCGCGCAAAGCGGCGACGACCGGGCGTGCGAGTGGCGCAAGGCCTGGGGCGACGTCGCGCTGATGGCGGGCACGCCGTATTTCGAATACGACGCCGGTGCGCCCCGCCATGGCGCAGATTTCGTCTTCGGCTACGAATGGGTGGTTCCCGGCGTTTCGCTGCGAAGCTACTGGGGCCGCGCCGGCGGCATGCGGCACTACAACGGCCGGCTCGAACTCGATCCCCGCGGCGGCATCAGGATGGAGGACGAACTCGGCGTCGTCCTCGGGACCGGCCGCGTCGATCCCGACGGTGCGACGGCGCTGACGCAGGACGGAAACACCAACCGCATCCTCATGCAGCCGGACGGATCGATCGCGAACACCTGGGAGCGGGGCCAGGGCGACGACATGGGTACCGGGACCGTCCATTACTACCCGGCCACGCGCAAGGGCCGCGCGCTGGCGGAGCAGAAAGCCGGCGGCGACTAGGCCGGGAACCGCACCGTTGCGATCCAGCGCTGGCTGCGCCGCTCCAGTCGCGCGCCGGCGGCTTCGCCGTCGAAGGACGCCGGCACCGTTTCGACCGGGATCGACGGGTCGTCGAAGGTGTTGACGTTCACCACAGCGTAGTCGCGACCGTCGATGCGACTCGTGCACACGGGCACGATGCCGCAGCGGGTGCACGCCAGGAATTCCGCGGTCCTGGTTTCGAACGCGTAGCGCGACACCGCCGCGGGATCGCCGGTCTCGATCGTGAGTCGCGCTTCGGGATGGCTGGTCCACACTGCGCCGTGCCGCGTGCAGAATCCGCAGCCGCATGCGCGTCCCGGGATCGCCGAAGGCTCGCCCGGCCAGTCCAGGACGTAGCGGAGGTTCCCGCAGTGGCAGCTGCCGTGCAGGTCCATGCAGCGCTCAGTACGGCGTGCCGTCGCGATGGCGGTACGCGCGGTCGCCCGCCGCCAGCACCAGGTCGATGTCCGGATAGTCGACCGCATCCGCCTCGGGCCGGCGGCTGCCGATGTCCAGCAGCACGACGTCCGCGCCCGAGCGGTTCTGGAAGTGGTGCCCGTTCGCGTCGCCGGCGCGGAACCCCGCGCAATCGCCGGCGCGCAGCAGTTCCTCGCCGTCGTCGGTCACCAGCACCACCTCGCCTTCGAGCACCCAGGTGAACTCGTCCTCGGCCGAATGCCAGTGGCGCTGGCTCGACCATGCGCCCGGCGGCAGCCGCAGCAGGTTGACGCCGAACTGCGTGAGGCGTGCGACGTCGCCGAGGCGCGTGCGCTGGCGCCCGGCGCAGGCCGCGCCATAGGCGCCCGGATAGCCGGAACCGGCCTGCACCGGCAATGCCGCGACGTCGATCTTCTTCATGAATCCACCGGGCTCACGGCAACGGCACCGATTGTAGCGCCGCGCCCGGCGATGCGACGGCACGCCCGACCAGATCCGGATCCGGAAGCGGCGAATGCGTTTCCGCATGGCAGTTGCTAGGATGCCCCCGCAACGGGCCTATAGCTCAATTGGTTAGAGCAGGGGACTCATCGAAAGGTGCCGCCGCGGCGTAATCCGCGGATGGAATCGGGATGAATTCAGGGAACCCGCAGCGGCGGCCGCGCTTCGCTCCATGGCGGGCATCGGCCGGACGGCGGCAATCCTGAGCCAAGCCGGCGGTACACCGTCGGAAGGTGCAGAGACTACCTGGGGGCTGCAGTGCCCTTGATGACAGGCTAGAGCGTCCCGCACCCGACCGTCGCGCATCGCGCGCCGAGGGTGGAGAGATAGTCCGCTCCGGGGGGAAACTTCCGGGTAGAGCGAATCCCTTGGTTCCAGGTTCGAGTCCTGGTGGGCCCACCAAAAATCGATTCGCCAGGCAGGATGCGGCGGCTCAAGGGGGAACGATGAAAGCGCTCAGGCAAGGCTTGTTCACCGAGTACCTGGAGCGTGTTTCCGGAAAGCTGCTCGAAGACGAGTATCGGCAGGTCATCGCGAAGATGATCCGTGGTCACGCCGGTGTGTATGCCCTTTACAAAGGGGATCGACTTTATTACGTCGGCTTGGCTACCAACCTCATGGGAAGGGTCAAGCAACACCTGCGGGATCGCCATGCCAAGCGCTGGGATCGATTCAGTGTCTACCTCGCAGCGGCCGACGAACACATAAAGCCGCTTGAGTCGCTTTTGCTGCGCATCGCATTGCCCGCGGGGAACCGGGTTGGCGGTCGGCTCCCGGGCGCAGTCGACCAGCGACGCCGACTCCATCGTGAAATGCGCGAGCATGACGCTGGCCGGCACGCGGATCTGCTCGGGGGCCATCTCGCACGCCGCCGTGTCCGAAAGGCGACGGCGAAGGCACAGGGAACGCGAGTGCTGGACGGCCGGTTGGAACGCCGCATCGCATTGAAAGCCGAGTACAAGGGCAAGCGATACTTGGCGACGCTCCGGAAGGACGGGTTCATCGCTTGCGGCGGCGAAAAATATCCCTCCCCGACTGCGGCGGCCCATCGGATCGTCGGCCGAAACGTCAATGGATGGCGGTTCTGGCACTACCGTAATGGGGCGAAGGGCTGGGTTCCCCTGGATCAGCTTCGCAAGTAGACCGGCCGATGAATCACCTGGAACAACTGACCGCGGAGTGGTACGAGTTCAGAGGCTATTTCGTCCGTCGCAACGCGCAAGTCGGAAGGCGGGACAAGGGCGGCTACGAATGCGAGCTGGACGTCGTCGCGTTCTGCCCGAAGAGCAACCATCTCGTTCATGTGGAGCCCTCGATGGACGCCGACACTTGGGCTACACGAGAGGCGCGCTACCAGAAGAAGTTCGAGGCCGGTCGCAAGCACATACGCTTGATGTTCGAAGGCCTCGAGCTGCCGGAAACCATCGACCAGATCGCTTTGCTGGGATTTGCAAGCAACGCCAACGTAAAAATGCTGGCCGGCGGGCGCGTAATGACTTCCGCCGAATTCCTGAAGGAGATCACGGCGGGAATCGGCAAAATGCGCATTGCGTCCGCTGCAATTCCCGAACAGTACCCGTTGCTGCGGACGATCCAGTTCGCCTACCAGCATCGACATGCTGCGGGCTGGTCGTAGCCGGCGTTGTCGCATTGTTAGCCGGTGTACTTTACACATACCTTCCTTGGGGGCTATCGTCGATGGGGCGAGCATGCGCTTTGTCGCATTCCGCGATGCCATCCGGACCCGCCATGTCGCTCGCCAATCCGAAACCCCTGCTGCTCGCCGTCGCCCTGACGGCCGCGCTGGCCGCCTGCAAGCCGGCCGCGCCGGCCGCCGATGCCGCGGCCGACGCCAACGCCACCGCCGCCACGCCAGCGGCCGCCGAATCCGCTCCCGCGCCCGCCACCGACGCCGCCTCGACGGCCAACGCCGCCGACGCCACCGCCGCCCCCGCCGCGCCGCAGCTGCAGGCCGCGATGCGCGACCTCTGGCACGGCCACATCGTCCACGCGCGCGACTACGCGCTCGCCGTGCATGCGGGCGACAAGGCCGGCGCGAAGTCCGCCGCCGACGCGGTCGTCGCCAATGCGAAGGACATCGGCAACGCCGTCGGCAGCTTCTACGGCGACGCGGCCGGCGCCGGCATGCTGAACCTGCTCGCCGGCCACTGGGGCGCGGTGAAGGCGATGACCGACGCGCGCGCGAAGAACGACAAGGCCGGCGCCGACAAGGCGATGAGCGACCTGGCGAACAACGCGGGCGAAATCGCGAAGTTCCTCGCCGGCGCCAACCCCAACCTGCCGGAGGACACGGTCCGCGGCCTGTTGCTTGCGCACGGTGCGCACCACTCGAAGCAGATCGACCTGATCGACGCCGGCGACACCGCCGGCGAAGCCGCCGAGTGGACCGCGATGCAGGCGCACATGGACATGATCGCCGACGCGCTCGCGGCCGCGATCGCCAAGCAGTTCCCGGACAAGGCGAACTGAACATGGACGCGGGCACGGCGGGGGCGCGCGCATGACCCAAGGCCTCGCCCGCTTCGGCGACACGCAGCAGCGGCTGCTCCGGCAGCTGCTGCTCGCGCGCGACGGCGTCGGCGTGGAGGACCTCTGCGAGCGCCTGCGCGTGAGCCACAACGCGGTGCGCCAGCACCTGACCGCGCTGACGGTGCGCGGCCTGGTCGAACGCGCGGCGCCGGTGGCCACCGGCGGCCGGCCGCAGGCGCGCTACGCGCTGACCGCCGAGGGCCGCGAGCTGTTCCCGCGCAACTACGGCGCGATCGCCGCCGCGCTGGTGGCGCAGCTGCAGGCGCGGATGGGCGAGCAGGAAGTCGGCGCGCTGCTGCAGGAACTGGGCCGGACCGTGGCGGCGACCCAGCCGCGCGTGCAGGCCGGCGACGGCGAGGCGCTCGCGCGCGCGCTGGCGCAGCGCCTCGACGGCCTCGGCTACGAGGCGGTGCCGGCGCGCCATGGCGAGGACTGGCAGGTGGAGGCGTTCAACTGCGTCTTCCACGGCCTGGCGAAGGCGCATCCGCAGGTCTGCAAGTTCGACCTGGCGTACATGGAGGCGGCGACGGGCAAGCGCGTGCACCACATGGAATGCATCGTGCGCGGCGGCCACGTGTGCCGGTTCAAGCTGACCGACAACGCCCGCCCGGGCCTGCCGGAAGAAAAAGGGGCCTGACCCCCTTTTTCCATACAATGCGGGCATGGACTCCACGCCCGCCCCGCTGCTGGAAACCGTCGAGCACGAGACCGGCCCGTCGCCGGCCTGGTCGGTGCTGTGGCTGCACGGCCTGGGTGCGGACGGCCACGACTTCGCGCCGATCGTGCCCGAGCTCTGCATGCGCGATGGGAGCCGACGCGGCTGGCCCGCGCTGCGCTTCGTGTTCCCGCACGCGCCGGTGCGCCCGGTCACGGTCAACAACGGCATGCGCATGCGCGCGTGGTACGACATCCGCAACTTCGGCGCGGACGAGCTCGGTGGCGGCGACCGCGCCGACAGCGCGGGCGTGCTCGAGTCGGTGATGCAGGTCGAATCGCTGGTCGCGCGCGAAGCGGCGCGCGGCATCCCGCCGGAACGCGTCGTCCTCGCCGGCTTCTCGCAGGGCGGTGCCATCGCGCTGTCGGCGGGCCTGCGCCGCGTGCAGCCGCTGGCCGGCATCGTCGCGCTCTCCACCTACCTGCCGATGGCGCCGCAGGCCGCGCGATTCACGCGACATGCGGCGTTGCGGCAGCCGGTTTTCATGGCGCACGGCAGCGCCGATCCGGTGGTGCCGGCGCGCGCCGGCGAACACAGCGCGCAGGTGCTGCGTTCGCTCGGCTTCGAGCTCGAATGGCACGCGTATCCGATGGGCCACTCGGTGTGCGCGGAGGAGATCCGCGACCTCGGCGACTGGCTGGAGCGGCGTTTCGCCGCGCCGGCGGAAGCGGGCTGACGGGAGCGCGCGATGGATACGGGCAGCGAACGACCCGCCGCCGCCGATCCCTGGCTGCCCGACCTCTGCCGCCTGCCGCGCCTTGCGACCCTGTTCGGCGTCGCCGAGCTCGTCATGGTCGTGCTGGCGCTGGCGCCCGACGGCGGCAATGCGTGGACGCCGGTGCGTTTCGCGGCCGCCAGCGCGTTCGCGTTGTGGCTGGCGGTCGCGGTCGCGAGCCTGCTGTGCACGGCGCGCAACGCCTTGTCGCGCCTGTCCGTGCCGACGGGCTCGGCGGTGGCGGTCGCGGGCGCGTTCGTGGTGGCGCTTGCGTGCGCGGCGATCGGATACCAGCTCGACCGCAACCTGTACGGCCTGGTGCCGGAGAACGTGACGATGGCGCGCTTCGCGCTGGGCTGCGCCGTGCTCGCTGCGGTGATCGCCGGCGTCGCGCTGCGCTACCTGTACGTCATCGATGGCTGGCAGGCGCAGGTGCGCGCCTCTGCGCGCGCGCAGGCCGACGCGCTGCAGGCGCGGATCCGCCCGCATTTCCTGTTCAACAGCCTCAACGCGATCATCGGCCTGGTCCGGCGCGACCCGCTGGTGGCCGAGCACGCCCTGCTCGACCTGTCCGACCTGTTCCGCGCCGCGCTGGACGCGGGCGACGGCGTGGCGGCGTCGACGCTGCGCGGCGAGGTCGAGCTGGCCGAGCGCTACCTGGCGATCGAAGCGCTGCGCCTGGGCCCGCGGCTGGCCGTCGAATGGGACCGCCAGGAGCCGCTGCCCTGGGACCTGCCGCTGCCGCGCCTGGTGCTGCAGCCGCTGGTGGAGAACGCGGTGCTGCACGGCGTGTCGCGCCTGCCGGGCGGCGGCGCCGTGCGCATCTCGATCCGGGCCGACGCCGGCCTGCTGCGCGTTTCGGTGGACAATCCGGCGCCGCCGGAGGGCATCGCGGCCGCCGCGACCGGCGCCGGCCACGCGCAGCGGAGCATCGGGCACCGCCTGGCCTACGCCTTCGGGTCCCGCGCCGGCCTCACCACCGGCCGCGAGGCGGGCTACTATCGCTGCGAGCTCCGCGTACCGCTCGATGCCGCCGTTCCGACATGAAGATCATCATCGCCGACGACGAACCCCTCGCCCGCGAACGGCTGCGCCACCTGCTCGCGGACGCCGGCGACGTGGAGATCGTCGCCGAGGCCGGCGACGGCCTGGAGGTGCTGCACGCCTGCGCCGAGCACGATCCCGACCTGGTGCTGCTCGACATCGCGATGCCCGGGATGGACGGCATGGAGGTGGTGCGCCATCTCGCCGCGTTCGAGCCGCGGCCCGCGGTCGTGTTCTGCACGGCGTTCGACGCGCACGCGCTGTCGGCGTTCGAGGCGCAGGCGATCGACTACCTGGTCAAGCCCGTGCGCGCCGAACGCCTGGCGGCCGCGCTCGAGCGCGTGCGCACCTTCGCCGCGGGCCGCGCCCACGCCGGCATGGCGCACGTGCGCGAGCGCTCGCACCTGTGCGCGCGCCTCGGCGGCAGCCTGCGCCTGATCCCGGTCGAGGACGTGCACTACCTGCAGGCGGAGGAAAAGTACATCGTCGTCCACCATGCGCGCGGCGAAGACCTGGTGGAGGAATCGCTGAAGGCCCTGGAGGAGGAATTCGGCGACCGCTTCGTCCGGATCCACCGCAATTGCCTGGTGGCGCGCCACGAGCTGATGGAACTGCGCCGCGACAAGGAGGGCCGCGTGCGGGCGGTGCTGCGCCATGGCGCGCGCATGCTCGAAGTCAGCCGCCGCTGCCTGCCGTCCCTCCGCAACCAGGTCCGCCTGCTCTAGCCGGGTCCCGGGGCCGCGGCGCCGCCGCGGCCGGACACGGCGCGTCGCGTGCCGATCGCGGATAATGGCGGCATGCACGTGCTCCGCATCGCCACCCGCAAGAGCCCGCTCGCCCTGTGGCAGACGGAACACGTCGCCGGACGCCTGCGCGCCGCGCACCCCGGGCTGCAGGTCGCGCTGGTGCCGATGAGCACGCGCGGCGACCAGGTGCTCGACCGCTCGCTGGCCGCGATCGGCGGCAAGGGCCTGTTCCTCAAGGAGCTGGAACTGGCGATGGAGCGCGGCGACGCCGACTGCGCGGTGCACTCGCTCAAGGACGTGCCGATGGACCTGGAGCCCGGCTTCGCGCTCGCCGCGATCCTGGCGCGCGCGGACCATGCCGACGCCTTCGTCAGCAACGCCTTCGACGGCATCGACGCGCTGCCGCGTGGCGCGCGCGTCGGCACTTCGTCGCTGCGGCGCCAGGCGCAGCTGCGCGCACGCCGGCCGGACCTGGAACTGCTCGACCTGCGCGGCAACGTGAACACGCGCCTGGCCAAGCTCGATGCGGGCGAGTACGACGCGATCGTGCTGGCTTGCGCGGGCCTGCAGCGGCTCGGCTTCGACGCGCGCATCCGCGCCCGCCTCGATGCGCCGGAGTGGCTGCCGGCGCCGGCGCAGGGCGCGATCGCCATCGAATGTCGCGAAGGCGACGCCGCCGTGCAGGCGCTGTGCGCCGCGCTCGACGATCCATCCACGCATGCGCGGGCCGCGGCCGAGCGGGCCATGAACCGCGCGCTGCACGGCAGCTGCCACGTCCCCGTCGCCGCGCTCGCGCGGCTCGAGGACGGCGGCGCGCGCCTCGTGCTGCAAGGCCTGGTGGGATCGGCCGCGGACGGCCGCGTGGTGCGCGCGGAGGCTGAAGGTCCCGCCACGGCGCCGGAAGCGATAGGGCTGCAGGCCGCGCGCCGGCTGCTCGACGCGGGCGCCGGCGAATTCCTCTGAAAACGCCCTTTTAGAACGTGTAGCGCAGCTGCACCGAGCCCTGGGTCGCGGTGTCGTCGCTCGCGCTGTCGTGGCGCAGGTCGATGCTGGAGCGCAGCGTCCAGTTCGACTGCAGGCCGATGTCCAGCGCCATCGAGTTGCGCACGTAGGTGTCCCCGCGACCGGCCTCGACCCGCACCTGCTGCTCGAGTTGCGCGTTGTCGCCGATGCGCTGCAGCCACGACAGGCTGCCGCGCGCGACCGGCCCGATGTGGCCGATGCCGTCTTCCGCGTAGGGCTGCAGCCGGAAGCCGCTGCCGACTTCGACCCGGACCTGGGTGTCGGGGTCGCGCACGGCGTCGATCCCGTAGCGCGTGCCCAGGCGGGCGTTGCTGCCGTAGGCCGCGACCCAGTCGCGGCGGGACATCGGCGTGCGCAGGCTCGTGCGCTGCGCGGGAAGGGCGCGCGGCAGCGCGAAGGGGTCGCGGCGCGCGGGCAGGGCGGCCGCGGGCACGCGCCAGCCCGCCTGCAGGCATTCGAAGCTGTAGCAGGGGCGCTGCAGCGAGACGTCGCCGGCGGCAAGCGCGACGGCCGCGGGCACGCCAGCCGGCGCGCCGGTTGCAGGCGCGAACGGCTGCACGAACACCGGCGGCATCAGCACGGCGAGCCAGAACGCGGCGGTCATCCCGGCGGCCCTCAGTAGTACAGCGTCACGACGTGGCGCGCCTGGGCGAAGAACAGCCAGCGCTCGAAGAACGCGCCGGCGAGCGCGGCCGTCGCGGCGATCCACAGCCACGCCCCGGGCGCCACGCCGGGCACGCGGCCGATCGCGAACACGCAGGCGATGGGTGCGATCGCGAACAGCAGCAGCGCGAGCCCGCGCAGGCGCCCGGCATGCGCGCGCGCGACCACGAACGCCATCTCGCGGGTGACGTAGTTGGCTTCGGTGTTGGGCCGCTCGAACACCGACACCGTGCGCCCCGGCAGGCCGACCGCGTCGCCACGGCTCGCGGGAAGCGCGGCCGCTTCGATCGAGCGCCAGTAATGCAGCTTCAGCGCGCCGAGCGCGGCGGCCAGGAACATCAGCATCGTCGCGGTGCCCGGCGAGGGCGGGCGAGCGGATTGCGAGGCGCCCAGCGCCGCAAGCAGCAGGCCGCCGCAGAGCAGGGCGAAGCCGAGGTAGCCCGGCAGCACGAGGCGATGGCTCCACGCCGGGATCGGCTTGAGCGAGGCGTAGATCATCGCGGTGCAGGCGACGGTGGCCAGCGCGCACGCCAGCAGCGCCAGCGCCACGGCGACGCCCGCGGCGTCGAACGCGGGAGGCGTGCCCGCCGCCTGCGGGCCGATCATCGCCGGCAGCAGCATCGCCGCGAACAGCAGCGCCGGCACGTAGGTCAGCACCGACGCCACGCCTTCCCGCGACAGCCAGGACGTGCGCCACTGCGAGAATGCGCGCCACGCGCGCAACGGTTTGCCCAGGTGCCAGAACGACGCGAGCAGGCCCGCGCTCGCAAGCACGAGCGCGAGCAGCGTCGCCGCCAGCAGCGTGCGCGGCGACGCGTTGCCGGACAGCGCACCGAGCGCCGCCCAGCACAGCAGGCCGTAGCCGGCACCGGACAGCGTGGTGAAGAAGATGACGGACAGCGCGGGATGCATGCGGGGCCTACCGGTTCAGGATGCGGTCGAGCCAGCGCAGCGGCGACACCGGCCTGGACGCGGCCGGCACCGCCTCGCCGTTGCCGTCGCCCGCGCGGCGCGGCCGGGGCGGCAGGTACTTGTTGGTCGGGCGATAGCCGAGTTCGGGCATCAGGTCGACGCCGTTGCGCGCGGCCACCAGCTTCGAGACGTCCGA
>DASTWT010000035.1:0-9630 GCA_035765815.1 Luteimonas sp.
GGCTGGAAGGAGTTCGAGATGGAAGTGGTCCGCGACACCGCGGACAACTGCATCATCGTCTGCTCGATCGAGAACCTCGACGCGATGGGCGTGCACACCGGCGACTCGATCACCGTCGCCCCGGCGCTCACCCTGACCGACAAGGAATACCAGCGCCTGCGCGACGCCTCGATCGCGGTGCTGCGCAAGATCGGCGTCGACACCGGCGGCTCGAACGTCCAGTTCGGCATCAACGCCGCCGACGGCCGCGTCGTCGTGATCGAGATGAACCCGCGCGTGTCGCGCTCCTCGGCGCTGGCGTCGAAGGCCACCGGCTTCCCGATCGCCAAGGTCGCCGCCAAGCTCGCGGTCGGCTACACCCTCGACGAGCTGAAGAACGAGATCACTGGCGGCCTGACCCCGGCCTCGTTCGAGCCGAGCATCGACTACGTCGTCACCAAGATCCCGCGCTTCGCGTTCGAGAAGTTCCCGGCCGCCGACGCGCGCCTGACCACGCAGATGAAGTCGGTGGGCGAGGTGATGGCGATCGGCCGCACCTTCCAGGAGTCGCTGCAGAAGGCGCTGCGCGGGCTGGAGACGGGCAAGGTCGGGCTCGACCCGACCGGGCTGGACCTGTCCAGCGACGACGACCTGGCGACGCTGCGTCGGGAGCTCAAGGAGCCGGGCCCGGAACGCATCTTCCACATCGCCGATGCCTTCCGCGCCGGCATGTCGGTCGAGGACGTGCATGCGCTGTCCTTCGTCGATCCGTGGTTCCTCGACCAGATCGAGGCGCTGGTGCGGATGGAAGGCGAGGTCGCCGCGGGCGGGCTCGACGCCCTCGACGCGAAGCGCCTGCGCCGCCTCAAGCGCGCCGGCTTCTCCGACGCGCGCCTGGCCGCGCTCGCCGGCACCGGCGAATCGGCGCTGCGCGCACTGCGCAAGGCCTTCGGCGTGCGCCCGGTGTACAAGCGCGTGGACTCCTGCGCCGCCGAGTTCGCGACCACCACCGCCTACATGTACTCGACCTACGAGGACGAGTGCGAGGCGCAGCCGACGGATCGCCGCAAGATCATGGTGCTCGGCGGCGGTCCCAACCGCATCGGCCAGGGCATCGAGTTCGACTACTGCTGCGTGCACGCCGCGCTGGCGCTGCGCGAGGACGGGTTCGAGACCATCATGGTCAACTGCAACCCGGAGACGGTCTCGACCGACTACGACACCTCCGACCGCCTGTACTTCGAGCCGCTGACGCTCGAGGACGTGCTGGAGATCGTCGAGCTGGAGAAGCCCGAGGGCGTGATCGTGCAGTACGGCGGGCAGACGCCGCTGAAGCTGGCGCGCGCGCTCGAGGCCAACGGCGTGCCGGTGATCGGCACCTCGCCGGACTCGATCGACCTGGCCGAGGACCGCGAGCGCTTCCAGAAGCTCGTGTCCGACCTCGGCCTGCTGCAGCCGCCCAACCGCACCGCCCGCAATCCGGACGAGGCGCTCGCCCTGGCGCGCGAGATCGGCTACCCGCTGGTCGTGCGCCCGAGCTACGTGCTCGGCGGTCGCGCGATGGAGGTGGTGCATTCGGATGCCGACCTGTCGCGTTACATCCGCGACGCGGTGAAGGTGTCGAACGATTCCCCCGTGCTGCTCGACCGCTTCCTCGACCACGCCGTCGAGGTGGACGTCGACGTCATCGCCGACCGCGAGGGCAACGTGCTGATCGGCGGCGTGATGGAGCACATCGAGGAGGCCGGCGTGCATTCCGGCGATTCCTCCTGTTCGCTGCCGCCGTACTCGCTGCCGCGCGAGGTGCAGGACCGCCTGCGCGAGCAGGTCGTCGCCCTGGCGCGTTCGCTGAACGTCGTCGGCCTGATGAACACCCAGTTCGCCGTGCAGCACGACGATGGCGGCGACGCCACGATCTTCCTGCTGGAAGTGAACCCGCGCGCCTCGCGCACCGTGCCGTTCGTGTCCAAGGCCACGGGCGTGCCGCTGGCCGCGATCGCCGCGCGCTGCATGGCCGGCATGTCGCTGGCCGAGCAGGGCGCCACGAAGGAGGTCGTGCCCGACTACTACTCGGTGAAGGAAGCGATCTTCCCGTTCGCCAAGTTCCAGGGCGTCGACCCGATCCTCGGCCCCGAGATGCGCTCCACCGGCGAGGTGATGGGCGTGGGCAAGACCTTCGGCGCGGCGTTCGCGCGCGCCGAGGAGGCGGCCAACATCCGCGCGCCCGAGGTCGGCAAGGTGTTCCTGTCCGTGCGCGATCCCGACAAGGCCAAGCTGTTGCCGGTGGCGCGCGACCTGATCCGCCGCGGCTGCAGCCTGGTCGCGACCCGCGGCACCGCGGCGTGGCTGCGCGACAACGGCCTGGAGTGCGAGGTCGTCAACAAGGTGCTGGAAGGCCGGCCGCACATCGTCGACCTGATCAAGAACGGCGAGATCGCCTACATCGTCAACACCACCGAGGGCCGGCAGGCGATCGCGGACTCGTTCTCGATCCGCCGCGAGGCGCTGCAGGCCCGGGTCACCTATTCGACCACCGTGTCCGGGGCAAGGGCGCTGCTGCACTCGCTGGACTTCCGCGACGGCGGCCCGGTATGGTCGCTGCAGGAACTGCACGCCTCGCTGGCCTGAGCGCCGCGGGCAAGGCACATCTCAAGGAACCACCATGCGGTCACCCATCACCACGAAGGGCGCCCAGCGCCTGCGCACCGAGCTCGAGGAGCTCAAGTCGGTCAAGCGCCCGGCCGTCATCCAGGCCATCGCGGAAGCGCGCGCGCACGGCGACCTCAAGGAGAACGCCGAGTACCACGCCGCGCGCGAGCAGCAGGGCTTCATCGAGGGCCGGATCAAGCAGCTCGAGGCCGAACTCTCCAACGCGCAGCTCATCGACGTCTCCACGCTCGACGCGGGCGACAAGGTCGTGTTCGGCGCCACCGTCGTCCTGGCCGACACCGAGAACGACGAGGAGAAGACCTACCAGGTCGTCGGCGACCTGGAGGCCGACATCAAGCAGGGCATGATCGCGATCTCCTCGCCGGTCGCGCGCGCGCTGATCGGCAAGCACGAAGGCGACACGGTCACCATCGACGCCCCGGCCGGGCAGCGGGAATACGAGATCGTCTCGGTCCGCTACCTCGGCTGAGGACCCGGGCATGCCGCGCGCAATGCCGGGAAGCGCGACCCTGCTGCTGCCCGCGCGCGCGGCCTTCGCCGGGCGCGACCTGCCGCGCGACGTCGCCGTGGCCCTCGGGCGCGGCGACGCCTTTTCCGGCGAACCCGGCGACGCGGCGCAACTGCAACGCCACTTCACGCTGCTGCCCCGGGCCTGGCCCGTCGCCGCGCTGACGCGCGCGGTCGACGCCGCCGATGCCGCGGGGGCGCAATGGCTGCGCGCCGATCCGGCCTGGGTCCGCCCCGACATCAACGGCGCGCGGTTGTTCGCGGCGGGCGAGGGCATGGGCCTGGCGCGCGAGGACGCCGACGCGCTGCTGCCTGCGCTGCGGCCGCTGTTCGGCGACGCCGGCATGCCGATCGACGCGCCGCACCCGTCGCGCTGGTACCTGCGCGTTGCACCGGGGATTCCATTGCCCGCGTTCCAGGAGCCCGCGGAAGCGCTCGGGGCAGACCTCGGCGATGCGCTCGTCGAGCCGGGCGTGGGCGCCGCTCCCGATGCGCGCCGCTGGCGCGCGCTGCTCAGCGAGGCGCAGGTCGTCCTGCACAACCACCCTTGGAACGCCCGGCGCGCGGCCGAAGGCAAGCCGCCGGTGAACTCGCTCTGGTTCTGGGGTGCGGGGACGTTGCCCGACCATGTCGCGGCTGCCGCGAGCGCCGTGCGCTCCGCCGATGTCCTGCTGCAGGGCCTGGCGGCACGCGCCGGCATCGCGCACGCGACGGTGCCGGCGCGTTTCGAAGCCGGCCCGGCGGGCAGCAGCGCGCTGTTCGACCTGCGTCCGGAACGGGACTCCGACGCGCTTTGCGATGCATGGCTGCGGCCGGCGGCACGGGCGCTGCGCGACGGAAAGCTGGCAGCGTTGCAACTCGACTTCGAGGACGGCGCCGGCTTCCGCATCGCTCCCGGGCAGCGCTGGCGCTTCTGGCGCCGCCCGTTGGCGACGCTGGCCTGAATCCGCCGCGCGGGACCGTCCTAGAGCAGCCCCGGCACCAGCGCCCGCGTCCGCGAGCGGTAATCGCCGTACGCAGGCCCGAAGCGCTCCGTCAGCCACGCTTCCTCCAGCCGCAGCTTGCGCCAGAACGAGGCGAAGACGATCGCCACGGCGACCAACCCGCGCCAGTCGCCCACCAGCATCGCGTTGCCCAGGAAGAGCAGCAGCAAGCCGCTGTAGATCGGGTGCCTGACGCGCCCATAGGGGCCCGTCTCAACCAGTACGTGGTCCTGCTTCACCACGACCACGCTGCTCCAGTTGCTGCCCAGGATCCATCGCGACCAGATCGCCAGCGCCGCGCCGCAGGCGCACAGGCCCAGCGCCGCCCACTGGAACGCCGGGGAGCGCGGGAAGATCCGTTCCTGCAGCCAGCTGTCGCCGAACCATTCGCCGGGGCCGAGCAGGGCGAACGCGGCGGCGAGCGGCAACCAGTACGCGAGCAGCCGCGTCGCACCAGGCTCGATGCGTTCGGTCGCCTTGACCCGGCGCGCGCTCCAGAGCCAGTAGAGCAGGACGGCGGCCCAGGAAAGCCGTAGTCCGTTTTCGATCATGGGTGCCATCGCGCGCGTCCGTTCGTGCCTGCCGCCATCATGCCGCAGGCTGCGTCGCGATGGCGGCGTCGCGGCGCGCCACGGCCTTGAGCCCGAACAGCGGCCGGAGGAGCGATACGCGGCGGATCAGCAGGTCGTTGAGCAGCCAGCAGCCGGCGACGGTGCCGACCAGCACGAGCGCCGCTTCCGGCACGGGCCCCAGGCCGAGCGGCAGCAGCAGGAAGCCGATCCCGACGATGAAACTCTGGTGCAGCATGTACCACGGGTACACCGACTCGTTCGCCCAGCGCAACCACGGCCACGGACGGTCCAGGTGCGCGCGGGCGTAGCCCAGGATCGTGCACAGCGCCGACCACAGGTACAGGTTGCGCAGCAGCCACACGCTGCGTTCGAGCCAGCCGGGCACGTCGTCCGGCAGGAACACGGCGAAGGCGAAATACAGCGCGAACAGGCCGGCGGCGAAGGCGAGGGTGCGGCGGCGCAGGCGCGCGAACTCGTCCCAGAGGCCCGCGGCGGTGCCGATCCAGTAGCCGTAGATGAACGCGGTGAAGTAGATCGCATGCCGGTACCAGTCGTGGACCAGGTCGCCGGTATCCGGGAAGCGCGACTGCAGCGCGAAGGTCGCGGCCGCCAGCGGGAGCGCCGGCAGCAGCACCAGCCACGGCCCGCGCAGGCCGGTGAAGGCGGCGCGCAGGTGCAGGCCGCCCTTGCTGCGCAGCAACGGCAGCAGCGCGACCAGCACCAGGGTGTAGGTCCACAGGTAGGCCAGGTACCAGAGGTGGTTCCAGGTGAACCCGTGCTCCCAGCCGGCGAAGGCGCCCTGCGGCCACCGGGTGTGGCCGTAGTAGCGCACGAGGAAGTGCAGGAAGCCGGGCTCGACCAGGCCGTTCGAGACGCCCTCCGCGTAAGGCTGAATCGGCACCACCACCCACATGCCGAACACCAGCGGCAACAGCAGCCGCCAGCTGCGTTGGGCGACGAACCGCCCGACGGCCGAATCGCGCAGCAGGAAGTTGACCGAAAGGCCCGACACCAGGAACACCAGGTCCATCCGCCAGCGGTTGACCGCCAGCATCGGCAGTTGCAGCCATTCGGCGAGGTGGGTGCTCTTGACGTGCCAGCCCCAGTCGGCGACGTAGAACATGCCCCAGTGGTAGAGGATGAGCAGGGCGAAGGCGAGGGCGCGCAGGGCGTCGATGTCGTGGCGGCGTTGCATGGCGGTCCGGTCGGAGGGCGGTGCGCCGATTCCGCGCGCCCGCCGCGCCCGGCGCCATGCCGGAGTGACCCGTCGCGGCCCCGCGGGGACGGGGCGCGGCCGGCAGGGACGAACGGTTGCCGCCCCGAGGCCGCTTCCGGCGACAATGCGCGGATGACGAGCGACGAGCATTCCGGCCTCCGCGGCGCAGGCGCCTGGGAGCGCTACCGCCCGTGGCGGCCCTGGGTCGAGCCGGGCTTCTGGATCGTGCAGTTCCTGGTCTCGGCCATCGCCAACAGCATCACCGTGAACATGGACGTGCAGCGCCTGCACCTGGCCTTCCAGGCCTGGCAACCCGTGGTCTGGGAAACCAGCAGCGGCCTGGTGGCATTGGCGCTGGTTCCGGCGGTGGCCTGGTTCACCAGGCGCTGGCCGCTGTACCTGGACAACTGGCGGCGCATGCTGCCGGTGTGGCTGCTGGCGAGCGTCGCCTGGTCGGCGCTGCACGTGGCCGGGATGGTCGCGCTGCGCAAGCTGGCCTACGCCAGCGTCGGCGACGCCTACGATTTCGGGGCCTGGTGGCGCGAGTTCGGCTACGAATACCTCAAGGACGTGCGCAGCTTCGCCGGCATGGCCCTGCTGATGGAGGGCTACCGCCTGCTGCTGCGGCGGATGCAGGGCGAAGCCAGCCTGCTCTCGGCGCCCGACGAGGGCCCGCCGGTGGAAGCGCTGGACCGGCCGGAACGCTTCCTCGTGCGCAAGCTGGGCCGCGAGTTCCTGGTCCCCGCCGCGGACATCGAATGGCTGCAGGCCTCGGGCAACTACGTGAACCTGCGCGTGCGCGGCCACGACTACCCGCTGCGCAGCACGATCGCCGGCATCGGCGATCGCCTGGACCCGGCGCGCTTCGCCCGCATCCACCGCAGCTACATCGTCAACCTCGACCAGGTCGCTTCGATCGAGCCGCTCGACACGGGCGACGCCCGCGTCCACCTGCGCGACGGCGGCGTGCTGCCCTGCAGCCGGCGCCAGCGCGAGGCGCTGCGCGACCGGCTCGCCCCGGCGCGCGCGCCGGCCGCCTAGGGGGCTCTGGTAGAATCCGTGGCCTTTCGCACGACTTCCGGGCACGCGGTTTCCACATGATCGAGCTCAATCCCGTCCGCCAGCGCATCGCCGACCTCCGTGGCCGGCTGGATGCGCTGAGGGGGTATCTTTGACTACGACGCCAAGGTAGAGCGTCTCGAGGAAGTCAACCGGGAACTCGAGAATCCCGACGTCTGGAACGATTCCGAGCGCGCGCAGGCGCTGGGCCGCGAGCGTTCCATGCTCGACAAGACCGTCAACGGCATCCGCGACCTGAAGGACGGCCTGGCCGGCGCCGACGAGCTGCTGGAACTGGTCGAGATGGAGAACGACGAGGAGACGGCGAACGCGATCGTCGCCGACGTGGAGCGCTACGCCCGCGGCGTCGACCAGCTCGAGTTCCAGCGCATGTTCTCCGGCAAGATGGATTCGGCCAACGCCTTCGTCGACATCCAGGCCGGCGCCGGCGGCACCGAGGCGCAGGACTGGGCGGAGATGCTGCTGCGCATGTACCTGCGCTGGGCCGAGTCGCGCGGCTGGAAGGCGGAGCTGATGGAAGTCAGCGGCGGCGACGTCGCCGGCATCAAGTCCGCCACGTTCCGGGTCGAGGGCGACTACGCCTACGGCTGGCTCAAGACCGAGATCGGCGTGCATCGCCTGGTGCGCAAGTCGCCGTTCGATTCCGACAACCGCCGGCACACCAGCTTCACCAGCGTGTTCGTCTCGCCCGAAGTCGACGACGACATCGAGATCGACATCAACCCCGCGGACCTGAAGACCGACGTGTACCGTTCCTCGGGCGCCGGCGGCCAGCACGTCAACAAGACCGAGTCGGCGGTGCGCATCACCCACGTCCCGAGCGGCGTGGTGGTCGCCTGCCAGACCGAGCGCTCGCAACACGCCAACCGCGACCGCGCGATGAAGATGCTGAAGGCGAAGCTCTATGAGCTCGAGGTGCAGAAGCGCAACGCCGAGAAGGACGCGCTCGAGGCGACCAAGGCCGACATCGGCTGGGGCAGCCAGATCCGCAACTACGTGCTCGACCAGAGCCGGATCAAGGACCTGCGCACCGGCATCGAGCGCAGCGACACGCAGAAGGTCCTCGACGGGGACCTCGACGAATTCGTGGAAGCCAGCCTGAAGTCGGGGCTGGAGGCCGGCGCGAAACGCAGCGACGCCGCCTGACGCGCCGCATCGGCGCACCCTTCGCGACACGCCGCAACAGCAAGCACGCAGCCACGACCGCCGCCAGACCGACCACATGACCGACGCCGACACCCAGCCGCACACCGACGGGAACCACCTCATCGCCGAACGCCGCGCCAAGCTCGCGGCGCTGCGCGCGAACGGCGTCGCGTTCCCGAACGACTTCCGCCGCGCCGACCACGCCGGCGACCTGCAGGCCGAGTACGGCGACGCGGAACGCTGGACCGGCGAGGCGCTGGAGGGCGAGGGCCGCCGCGTCGCGCTGGCCGGGCGCCTGCTCGCGAAGCGGGTGATGGGCAAGGCGGCGTTCGGCACCATCCAGGACGTGTCGGGCCGCATCCAGCTGTTCCTGCAGTCGGCCACGCTGGGCGACGCCTACGACGCGTTCAAGGGCTGGGACGTCGGAGACATCGTCGCGGCGGAAGGCACGCTGATGCGCACGAAGACGGGCGAGCTGTCGGTCAAGGCGGACACGCTGCGGCTGCTGGTCAAGTCTCTGCGCCCGCTGCCTGACAAGTGGCACGGCCTGGCCGACGTCGAGCAGCGCTATCGCCAGCGCTACGTCGACCTGATCGTGACGCCCGAGGCGCGCGAGGTCTTCGTGAAGCGCTCGAGGATCGTGGCCGGCATCCGCCGCTGGCTCGACGCGCGCCGCTTCCTCGAGGTCGAGACCCCGATGATGCATTACATCGCCGGCGGCGCCACCGCGCGGCCGTTCACCACCCACCACAACGCGCTCGACCTCGACCTGTTCCTGCGCGTGGCGCCCGAGCTCTACCTCAAGCGCCTGGTGGTCGGCGGCTTCGAGCGCGTGTATGAGATCAACCGCAACTTCCGCAATGAAGGCGTCAGCACCCGCCACAACCCCGAGTTCACCATGCTCGAGCTGTACGAGGCCTACGCCACGTACGAGGAGATCATGGACCTCACCGAGGCGCTGATCCGCGACGTCGCCGTCGAGGTCGCCGGCACCGCCGCGCTGCAGTGGGACGGGCAGTCGATCGACCTCGGCCCGCGCTTCCGCCGCTGGAAGCTGGAAGAGGCGGTGCGCGAACTCAATCCGGAGATCACCGCGGCGGACTGCCGCGACCGCGCCGCGCTGGCCGCGCACTGTGCCCGCCTGGGCGTGCACGTGAAGCCGGGCTACGGTTGGGGCAAGCTGCTGCTGGAGATCTTCGAGAAGACGGTCGAGGCCGGGCTGGTGCAACCGACCTTCATCACCCATTACCCGGTGGAAGTCTCGCCGCTGGCGCGCGAGTCCGACAGCGAGCCGGGCATCACCGACCGCTTCGAGCTCTTCATCGGCGGCAAGGAGCTGGCGAACGGCTTCTCCGAGCTCAACGACCCGGAGGACCAGGCCGCGCGCTTCCGCGCCCAGGTCGAGGCCAAGGCCGGCGGCGACGACGAGGCGATGCACTACGACGCCGACTACATCCGCGCGCTGGAAGTGGGCCTG
>DASTWT010000036.1:0-10567 GCA_035765815.1 Luteimonas sp.
TGCCGGCAGATGCTGACCACCGGCTTCCGCCACCGCGGCCCCGCCGCGGTGCGCTATCCGCGCGGCACCGGCCCCGGCGTCGCGATCGACCAGGCGCTCGACACGCTCCCGTTCGGCAAGGCGCAGCTGCGCCGCCGCGGCGCGGGCATCGCGCTCCTCGCCTTCGGCGCGACCGTGCCCGCGGCCGAAGCCGTGGGCGCGGAACTCGGCCTCACCGTCGTGAACATGCGCTTCGTGAAGCCGGTCGACCGCGAGCTCGTCCTGCAGCTCGCGCAATCGCACGAGGGTTTCGCGACGATCGAGGACAACGTCGTCGCCGGCGGCGCCGGCAGCGGCGTCGCCGAACTGCTCGCGTCCGAAGGCATCGCGATGCCGGTGCTGCACATGGGCCTGCCCGATGCGTTCCAGCACCACGGCAGCCGCGAGCAGCTGCTCGCGGAAGCCGGGCTCGACGCGGCCGGCATCCGCGCCTCGCTGCTGCGGCGCTGGCCGCAGCTCGGCGAACCGCCGGCGTCCACCGCTATTCGGGCGCGGTGACCTCGTAGCCGAGGGCGGCGAGCTTGCCCAGGTAGCCGCCGTCGGCCGCCAGCAGGTTGCCGATCGGCAGCACCGCGAACGTCGAGGCATTGCCGGCCAGCGCCTTCTGCGCGGCGTCGAGCCAGAGGTGCTCGACCTCGGCGTCGATGTTCGCGCCGCCGCGCTTGCGCAGCGCGGGCGATTCCATCGCCGCTTCCGCGCAGGCGTGGTTCTGGTCGGTATCGGGCAGCGCGCGCAGCGCCGCGATGTCGCCGACGGCCCAGGCGTTGGCGCGCGCCTTCAGGCGCCCGGGGCCGGCTTCGAGACGCTGCACCGTCGCTTCCATGCATGGCGTGTCGTCGAGCTGCGCGTGCTCCACCTCCGCGAGCAACGCCTTCGGATCGGTGATCTTCAGCATCCGCCTCGGCGTCGTCACGCGCAGGCCGTGCGCCTTCACCGCGCGCGTGATCACCGGCCACACGACGCCGGACGAAACGAGGTCGTTGTCGTCCAGCGCCTCGCTCCACAACTCGTCCGCGGCGAACAGCGGCCGCATGCGCTCCGCACTGGCGCCGCGACCCAGGTACCGTTCCCGCAACGGCAGCCAGCGCGCGTAGAGTCCCGGCGGCAACACGTCGCGCAACGTCTTGCCGTCGGGGTTCTTGCGCGCGCCGTACACCTTCGGCAGCAGCAGCAGGCTGTGGAAGAAGCCGCCGCCGTCCACCGAGATGCCGCTCCCGGGCGGATAGAGGATCTCCTGCGAAGCAGCGAGCGCCGCCTCGACCTCGTCCGAGCGCCATTGCATGTGTTTCGGCAGCGGCGACTGCGTGCCGAGCACCCACATCACGTGGCCGTCCTTCTCGACTTTCCACAGCCCCGGCCCGGGCTGCGTCCCGGTGACGACGAGCGGCGCCTCGTCGCGGATCGGCATCGCGGCGGACGACGCGGTGGACTGGGCGAACGCGGACGGGACGAAGGCGAACGCGAACGACGCGCCGAGGGTCAGCGCGTGGGCGCAACGGTGGGACATGCGGAATTCCTTTCCGGTGGGGTTCCGCTCCGACCCTGAATGCGCACCCGAGTTCCCGGAAACGCAAAAGCCCCGGCGGACCGGGGCTTCCAGGAAAACGGAAAGATGGTCGGGGTAGCCGGATTCGAACCGACGACCCTCTGCCCCCCAGGCAGATGCGCTACCAGGCTGCGCTATACCCCGACGAAGCCGCGATTATAACGGCGCCTCGTGGAAATTACCCGTCCACGCCGCTCCAGCGCGCCGCAGCGCGCCACGTGACCGGCAGGCTAGCGCCTGAGGAGTTGCAGGACTTCCTCCAGCTCCATCCGCACCTGGCGCACGATCTGCGAGCTCATCGTGGCCTCCTGCTTCGCGCCCTCGCCTTCCAGGCGCAGGCGCGCGCCGCCGATGGTGTAGCCCTGCTCGTACAGCAGGCCGCGGATCTGCCGGACCATCAGCACGTCGTGGCGCTGGTAGTAGCGGCGGTTGCCGCGGCGCTTCACCGGCTTCAGCGACGGGAATTCGGTCTCCCAGTAGCGCAGCACGTGCGGCTTCACGTCGCACAGCTCGCTGACCTCGCCGATCGTGAAATAGCGCTTGGCCGGGATCGCGGGCAGTTCCCGGTTGCTTCCCGGATCAAGCATGCGCCACCCCGGCGGCCGTGCCGGCGAAAGCCTCGACCCGCTCCTTCAGCTTCTGGCCGGGGCGGAAGGTCACCACCGTGCGGGCGGTGATCGGGATTTCCTCGCCGGTCTTGGGGTTGCGGCCGGGGCGCTGGTTCTTGCGGCGCAGGTCGAAGTTGCCGAAGCCCGACAGCTTCACCTGCCGGCCCTGCTCCAGGGCTTCGCGCAGCACGTCGAAGAACGCGTCCACGAACTCCTTGGCCTCGCGCTTGTTCAGCCCGACGTCCTCGTACAGACGCTCGGCCATCTCCGCCTTGGTCAACGCCATCCCGGTGCTCTCCCCTGTCCCCGTTCGACGCCCTGCACGACCACGCCCATGCCAGCCTCCCCGTCAGGAGCGGATCGCCGCGCCGTGCGCCTCCGCCAGGGCGGCGGTCACGGCGGCCACGACGGCGTCGACGTCGCGGTCGGTCAGAGTGCGCGATTCTTGCTGCAGAATCAAGGCCATGGCAAAACTCTTGAATCCCGATTCCACGCCCTTGCCGGCGTAGACGTCGAACAGGCGCAACTCCCGCAGGCCCGGGCCGGCGGCGGCCTCCACGGTCGCCGCGACGGCCGCCCAGGGCACGTCCGCGGCCACCACGAAGGCCAGGTCGCGGCGCACCGAGGGAAACCTGGACAGGCCCCGGGCGCGCGGTAGCGGACGGGCCAGCAGGGGCGCCAGCGCGAGCTCGAAACCCCAGGCGTCGGCGTCCAGGTCCAGCGCGCGCTGGAGGCGCGGATGCAGCTGGCCGATCCAGCCGAGCGCGGTTTCGGCGCCGCCGTCCACCCGCACGACCTCGGCCGAGCGGCCCGGATGGCCCCACGGGGCGGACGAGGGACGGAACGCGAGCCGCGCGCCCGAAAGCGCGGCCAGGCTTTCCAGGTCGCCCTTCAGGTCGTGGAAATCGATCGCCCGCGCGGGCACGCCCCATTGCTCGGCGTGCGCGCCGCCGCAGGCCACGACGGCCACGCGCGCGGTCTCGCGCGGCGCTTCGCCAGCGCCGGCGGCGTGGAAGACCTTGCCCAGTTCGGACAGGCGCACGCGCGACTGCTGGCGCGCCGCGTTGCGCGCGAGCGCCTGCACCAGCCCCGGCAGCAGCGCCGTGCGCATCACGCCGAGCTCGGCGCTCAGCGGATTGGCGAGCGCGACCGAGCCGGCGTCCAGCTCCCACGTCTCGAGCAGCGCCGCGTCGACGAACGCGTAGTTGATCGTGTCGAGGTAGTCGCGCGCGGCGAGCTGCGCGCGCACCGCGTCGTCGCCGACGCGCGTTTCCGAAGGCGCGGCGAGCCGGGTCGCGCCGCCGGGCAGCGTCGCCGGGATCGCGTCGTAGCCGTGGATCCGCGCGACTTCCTCGATCAGGTCTTCCTCGATCGCGATGTCGAAGCGGCGCGGCGGCGGCACCACCCGCCAGCCGTCGGCGGTGGCGGTGGCGTCCAGGCCGAGCGAAGCGAGGATGCGTTCGACGTCGGCGTCGGCGATGTCGATGCCGAGCACGCGCGCCAGGCGCGCGCGGCGCAGCGCGACCGGCTGGCGCACCGTGGACCAGCCATCGATCGCCGCTTCCACGACCGGGCCCGGCGCACCGCCGGCGAGGTCCACGACCAGGCGCGTCGCCAGTTCGATCGCCGTGCGCGGCAGCTCCGGGTCCACGCCGCGCTCGAAGCGGTGCGCGGCCTCGGTGTGCAGCCCGAGCCGGCGGCTGCGACCGATGATGGCCTCCGGCGCGAAGTGCGCGGCCTCGAGGAACACGTTGCGGGTGCGATCGCCGACCTTGGTGTCGTCGCCGCCCATGATGCCGCCCAGCCCGACGGCACGGTCCGCGTCGGTGATCACCAGGAACTGCGCGTCGAGCGTCGCATCGTCGCCGTTGAGCAGCCGCAGCGCCTCGCCCGCGCGGGCGTTGCGCACGCCGATCGGCCCGCGCAGCAGGTCGCGGTCGTAGGCGTGCATCGGCTGGCCGAGTTCGAGCATCACGTACTGGGTGATGTCCACCAGCAGGCTCACCGGGCGGATGCCGCTGCGGCGCAGGCGCTCGACCATCCACGCCGGGCTGGGGCGGGTCGCATCGATGCCTTCGACGACGCGGCCGAGGTAACGCGGCGCGCTCGCGCCGGCCTCGAGGCGCACGTCGATGCGCGCTTCGGAAGCGGCCGGCACGGGCGCCGCATCGAGCGGCTTCACCTGCGTGCCGAAGGCGGCGGCGACGTCGTAGGCGATGCCGCGGAGGCTGAAGCAGTCGCCGCGGTTCGGCGTCAGGCCGAGTTCGAACACGGTGTCGGGCAGGCCGAGGTACTGCGCGAGCGGCGACCCCACGGGCGCGTCCGCCGGCAGTTCGAGCAGCCCGGACGCATCGGCGTCGAGGCCGAGCTCCTTCGCCGAGCACAGCATGCCGTTGGATTCGACGCCGCGCAGCTTCGCGGCCTTGATCCCGATGTCGCCGACGCGCGCGCCGACGGTGGCGAGGGGCGCGACCAGCCCCGCGCGCGCGTTCGGCGCCCCGCACACGATCTGCAGCATGCCGGCGGCGCCGGCATCGACCTTGCACACCTGCAGGCGCTCGGCGTCGGGATGCCGCGCGCATTCGACGATGCGCGCGACGACCACGCCGTCCAGGCGCTCGCCGATGCGCTCGGTGGCTTCCACTTCCAGGCCGATCATCGTCAGCCTGTGCTCGAGCCCCGCGCTGTCGGCGTCGATGGACACGTGCTGGCGCAGCCAGTTCTCGGAGAATTTCATCGCATGCCCTTAAACGGTGTCGGCCTCAGGCGAACTGGCGCAGGAAACGCACGTCGTTCTCGAAGAATGCGCGCAGGTCGTTGACGCCGTAGCGCAGCATCGCCAGGCGCTCCACGCCCATGCCGAAGGCGAAGCCCGTGTAGCGCTCCGGGTCGATGCCGACCGCGCGCAACACGTTAGGATGGACCATGCCGCAGCCCAGCACCTCGAGCCAGCGCGAGTTGCCGTCCTCGAGGTCCCACTTGATGACGACGTCGGCGCCCGGCTCGACGAACGGGAAGTACGTCGGCTTGAACAGCATCTCGAAGTCGCGCTCGAAGAAGCCGCGCAGGAACTCGGAGATCGTGCCCTTCAGGTCGGCGAAGGTCGCGTGCTCGTCGACCAGCAGGCCCTCGACCTGGTGGAACATCGGCGAGTGGGTCTGGTCGCTGTCGCTGCGGTAGACCTTGCCCATCGCGATCATGCGCAGCGGCGGCTGGCCGCCGCCCTCGAGCAGGTCGCGCATGTAGCGCACCTGCACGCCCGAAGTGTGCGTGCGCAGCAGGCGGCCGATGCCGCCGTCGCCCGGAAGGTAGAACGTGTCGTGCATGGCGCGCGCCGGGTGGTGCGGCGGGAAGTTCAGCGCCTCGAAATTGTGCCAGTCGTCCTCGATCTCGGGGCCGTCGGCGAGCTCGTAGCCGAGCTGCGAGAAGATCGCCGCGATGCGATCCATCGCGCGCGTCAGCGGATGCAGCCCGCCGCGCGCGGCATCGCGGCCCGGCAGGGTGACGTCGGTGGTTTCGCCGGCCAGGCGCGCGTCGAGCGCCGCCTCGTCGAGCGCGACCTTGCGCGCGGCCAGCGCCTCGCCGATCGCGTCGCGGACCCTGTTGATCGCCTCGCCCGCGGCCTTGCGCTCGTCGGCGGGCAGCGCGCCCAGCGACTTCAGCTGCGCGGTGACGCTGCCCGACTTGCCGAGCAGCGAGACGCGCAGCGCTTCCAGCGCGTCGGGCGAACCCGCCGCCGCGATGTCGGCGAGCGCCTGCCGCCCGAGATCCTCGATACCCGCCATTTCGATCCCCGTAAAAGAAAACGGGGAAGGGTCCGAATGAACCCTCCCCCGCGCGAGCTTTTCCTTTGAATCCCCGCACATGGATGTGCGGGCTCTTGCGGAGGGATCCGCACTATGCCGCGAGAGCGCCCTTCGCCTTTTCGGCCAGCGCCGCAAAACCCGACGCATCATGCACGGCGATGTCCGCCAGCACCTTGCGGTCGAGGGTAATGCCGGCCTTCATCAGGCCGTTCATGAAGCGGCTGTAGCTCATGCCGTTGATGCGGGCCGCGGCGTTGATGCGCGCGATCCACAGCGTGCGGAAATGGCGCTTCTTCTGCTTGCGGCCGATGTAGGCGTACTGCAGGGCCTTCGTCACCGCCTGCTTGGCGACGCGGAAGACCTTGCGGCGGGCGTGGTAGTAGCCCTTGGCCTGCTTCAGGATTTTCTTGTGGCGACGGCGCGCCTGTACACCACGTTTGACTCGTGCCATGTCTTATCTCCTCACAAGTACGGAAGCATGCGGTCCAGGCGGCCCGCGTCCTCGGCACGAACATGGTTCGTCTGCCGGAGGTTGCGCTTCCGCTTGGTCGCCTTCTTGGTGAGGATGTGGCTCTTGTTGGCGTGGCCGCACTTGTACTTGCCGGAAGCCGTCTTCCGGAAGCGCTTGGCCGCCGCCCGATTCGTCTTGATCTTGGGCATTGGGTTGTCCTTGCGAAATCAGTCACTGGCCCGGGCGGCAGCGGTCGCCCCGAAGGCGCCGCCACGCTTTCCATCCTGCCCCTGCCGGTCATAAGCCATTGATCCATAAGCGGATCAAGGCGGGTCCTGGTGCCTCGAACGCCCTGCGGCGCCCACCCGGCGTCAACCGGGCCGCACATTATGCGGCCCGGCCCGCTGCGATGCAACGGGCCGACCCGAATTTCCTCTTGGAAATCAGGGCCTTTGGCCCTGCGCCGGCGTTGACCGGCCCCAGGCCGGTCGAACGGCGGCAGTTATCCCGCCGAAGGCAGGGATAACTACTTCTTCTTCGGGGCGATCATCATGACCATCTGCCGCCCTTCCAGGCGCGGCCGCGACTCGATCACGATCTCGTCGCCGAGGTCCTGTTCGATCCGCGCCGCCATCTCGCGGCCCAGCTCCTGGTGGCTCATCTCGCGGCCGCGGAAGCGGATGTTGACCTTGACCTTGTCGCCCTCCTCGAGGAAGCGGCGCATGTTCCGCAGCTTGATCTGGTAGTCGCCCTCGTCCGTCACCGGACGGAACTTGAGCTCCTTGATCTCCTGCTGCCTGGTCTTCTTCTTGGCCTCGTTGGCCTTCTTCTGCTGCTCGAACCGGAACTTGCCGAAGTCCATGATCTTGCAGACCGGCGGGTCCGCGTTCGGCTGGATCTCGACGAGGTCGAGGCCTTCTTCCTCGGCCTTGGCCAGCGCTTCGTCGCGCGACAGGACGCCGATCATTTCGCCATCGCTGCCGATCACGCGCACGCGGGGTACGCGGATCTCGCCATTCTTTCGGTTCTGCTTGCTATCGGGGGTGCTGATGTTGCGATCTCCGGAGTGGAACGTGCCGCCCTTCCCGGGGCGGGCCTTGGGTGGGCCGGGCCGGCCCTCGCCTTTCGGCGGCTACATTATCGCCTCGCTGCGCAGCCGGGATGCGAAATCGGCGACGGACATCGACCCGAGGTCCTCGCCGGACCGGGTCCTGACCGAGACCATGCCGTTTTCGCGCTCGCGGTCCCCGACCACCAGAAGGTAGGGCACCCGCTGCAGCGTGTGCTCGCGGATCTTATAGCCGATCTTCTCGTTGCGCAAATCCGAATCGATCCGGAAGCCTTGATTTGTAAGGGTTTTCTGAACCTCGGCCACCCATTCCGCCTGGGCGTCGGTGATGTTCATGACCACGGCCTGGACCGGGGCCAGCCAGGCCGGGAACTGGCCGGCGTGGTGCTCGATCAGGATGCCGATGAAGCGCTCCATGGAGCCCACGATCGCGCGGTGCAGCATCACCGGGTGGCGCTTCTGGCTGTGCTCGTCCACGTATTCGGCGCCGAGGCGCCCGGGCATCATGAAGTCGACCTGCATCGTGCCCAGCTGCCAGGTGCGGCCGATGGCATCCTTCAGGTGGTACTCGATCTTCGGCCCGTAGAAGGCGCCCTCGCCCGGCAGTTCCTCCCAGTCGACCCCGGCCGAACGCAGCGCGGCGCGCAGCGCGTCCTCGGCCTTGTCCCAGGTCGCGTCGTCCCCGAGGCGGGGTTCCGGGCGCAGCGCGATCTTCAGCTGCACCTCGGTGAAGCCGAAGTCCGAGTAGACCTGCATCGCCTGGCGGTGGAACGCCGTCACCTCGGCCTCGATCTGGTCCTCGGTGCAGAAGACGTGCCCGTCGTCCTGGGTGAAGCCGCGCACGCGCAGGATGCCGTGCAGCGCGCCCGACGGCTCGTTGCGATGGCAGGCGCCGAATTCGCCGTAGCGGATCGGCAGGTCACGGTAGCTGTGCAGGCCCTGCTTGAACACCTGCACGTGGCCCGGGCAGTTCATGGGCTTCAACGCGTAGGTCCGCTTCTCGGACTCGGTGAAGAACATGTTGTCCTGGTAGTTGTCCCAGTGGCCGGACTTCTTCCACAGCTCGACGTCGAGGATCTGCGGGCAGCGCACCTCGCCGTAGCCGGTGTCGCGGTATACCTTGCGCATGTACTGCTCGACGACCTGCCACACGCTCCAGCCCTTCGGGTGCCAGAACACCAGGCCCGGCGCTTCCTCCTGCAGGTGGAACAGGTCCTGCTGCTTGCCGATGCGGCGGTGGTCGCGCTTCTCCGCCTCCTCCAGCATCGTCAGGTAGGCCTTGAGGTCCTTGTCGTTCAGCCACGCGGTGCCGTAGATGCGGCTGAGCATCTGGTTGTTGTGGTCGCCGCGCCAGTAGGCGCCCGCGACCTTCATCAGCTTGAACGCGCGCAGCTTGTCGGTGTTGGGCACATGGGGGCCGCGGCAGAGGTCGGTGAAGCCGCCCTGCGCGTAGAGCGAGAGCTCCTCGTTCGCCGGGATCGACTCGATGATCTGCGCCTTGTACTCCTCGCCCATGTCGCGGAAGAACTTCGTGGCGTCGTCGCGCGACTTGACGCTGCGGTTCACCGGCAGCGCTTCCTTCACGATCTTCTGCATCTCCGCCTCGATCGCCGGCAGGTCGTCGGGCGTGAACGGGCGCTCGTAGGCGAAGTCGTAGTAGAAGCCGTTGTCGATCACCGGGCCGATGGTGACCTGCGCGCCCGGATGCAGGCGCTGCACGGCCTGCGCGAGCAGGTGCGCGGTCGAATGGCGCAGGATGTCGAGCGCCTCGGGCGACTTGTCGGTGACGATCGCGAGCTCGGCGTCGCGGTCGATGCGGAAGCTGGTGTCGACCAGCTTGCCGTCCACCTTGCCGGCCAGCGCGGCCTTGGCCAGGCCGGCGCCGATGGAGGCGGCGACCTCGGCGACGGTGACGGGATGGTCGAACTCGCGGCGCGAGCCGTCGGGAAGGGTGATGGCGATCATGTGCGGGGCCGATGGGAACCTGTGGGCCGCAGAAAAACGAAAGGCGCCCCAAGGGCGCCTGCGGAGCGGCCTGGGGTCGTGGTCAGCGATGGATGCCGGTAGTGTCCATGTCGCACGCTCGGCCGCGGTTTCCCGGGGCCACCTCGATGGAATTCCACGCGCGCAAACGCTAGGGGCCGGGGGGCCAAAAGTCAATGCGGGCGCGGGCCCCGGCGCCGGTTTGCCCTAGACTCGGGCGGCCGCCGCCCCTGGAACCAGACCGTGTCGCAGAGCATCCACGACTTCCACGACGACCCGCGCAACGAGCGGATCCTGATCTGGGTGAACGGCGCGCTCAGGCCGCGCGCCGACGCCGTGGTCTCGGTCTTCGACAGCGGCTTCGTCCTCGGCGACGGCGTCTGGGAGGGCCTGCGGGTCGCCGGCGGCCATCCGCTGTTCCTGGACGAGCACCTCGACCGCCTGTACGAAGGCGCGAAGGCGATCGCCCTCGACATCGGCCTGGACCGCGCGGCGCTGGTACGCGCGCTGTACGACACGCTCGCGGCGAACGGCATGGAGGACGGCGTGCACCTGCGGCTCATGGTGACGCGCGGCCCGAAGCGCACGCCCTACCAGGACCCGCGCGCCGTGGCCGGGCCGGCGACGGTGGTGATCATCCCCGAATTCAAGCTGCCCAAGCCCGAGACCGTGTCGGCGGGGCTGCGCCTGTTCACCGTGCACGTGCGCCGCGGCCATCCGGACGTGCAGGATCCGAAGCTCAACAGCCACAGCAAGCTCAACTGCATCACCGCCTGCATCCAGGCGATCGAGGCCGGCGCGGACGAGGCGCTGATGCTGGATCCGCACGGCTTCGTCGCGACCTGCAACTCGACCCATTTCTTCATCGTGCGAAAGGGCGAGGTCTGGACGTCGACCGGGGACTATTGCCTCGGCGGGATCACGCGCGGCAACGTGCTGCGCGTTTGCCGCGAGGTCGGCATTCCCGCGTTCGAGAAGAACTTCAGCCTCAGCCAGGTGTACGGCGCGGACGAGGCGTTCTGCACGGGGACTTTCGCGGGCGTGGTGCCGGTCCGGTCGGTCGAC
>DASTWT010000037.1:0-16695 GCA_035765815.1 Luteimonas sp.
TCGCCGGGCGTGAACCGGCTGCTGGATTCCGGGATGCCGAAGACCGGCATGCGCGGGTCGAACACGCCGGCGTCGACGAACGGACGCGCCTGCTCCGCGGCGGTGAACGCGACGGCCGACACCGCCGAATACCAGCGCCGCCAGGAAGGCCTGCGCCACCAGCGCGGCGGCCGGTCGGCGTGGTCCTGGCAGAGGATCGGCAATCGCGGCATCCGGCGCGCGACGGCGAAGGCGTCGGCGCCGAAGGCGAGTCCCTGCACGTGCAGCAGGTCGGCATCGAGTCCGGCCAGCACCGCGGCGAGGCGGCGGCCGCGCCCGGGCGCGCCCGGCCCGCCGGGCAGTTCCACGAAGCGGTAGTCGATGCCGTTGCGCGCGACGTGTCCGGCGCGATCGGAAGCCTGCACCACCGTGACGCGCGTCCCGCCGGCGGCGGTGATTTCCGCGATGTCGACCACCGAATGCCAGCGATCGAGCACGTCGGCATGCGCGCAGCCCGCCGGCGCGCGCAGGAGGTTGGCCTGGACGACGTGCAAGGCGGGCCTGCGCTACAGGCCCGACACCTGCGGCATGCGCAGGCGCACCAGCCGGCTGGCCAGTTCCAGTTCCCACGGCTGGTCGTAGCGCCGGTAGCGGTAGCGCCAGCCGGCCATCGCGCGCAGGCCGCGCTTCGCCCACCCCGGCGAACGCATGTCCTGCACCGTCGGATAGCGGCAGCGCAGCACGGTCACGAAATCGTGGATGCGCCGGCGCAGCCGGTCGTCGAGCCAGGGCGCATCGGCATGGCAGGTGTAGGCGACCCAGCGCGGCTCGGCCCATTCCTCCACGGTCGTCGGGAACACGACGGGCCGGCCTTCGAGGTCGTGCACCGCGACGGGCGGGCGCCGTCGCCGGTCGGATTCGTGCCGGCTCGCGTCCGGCAGCGGCGTGTACACGTAAACGACGACTTCGGTGTCCGGGTTGATGCGCTTGAGCTCGCAGATGAACTCGAACGTCCGCTCGGTCTCCGCCTCGGTGTCCTCCGGCGGCGCGACCATGAAGGACAGCTCGGGGATCACGCCCTGGCGCCGGCACAGCTTCACCACTTCCACGGTCTGGTCCGGCCGCGTGCCCTTGCGGATCTCCTTGAGCATCTGCCCGTTCGGCGATTCGGCGCCGATGTAGGCCATGCGCATCCGGCTCTTGCGCACGAGCTCCCAGCCGCGCGCCGACAGGTCGAGCAGGGCGTCGGCGCGGGCGAAACACCACCACGGCATCTGGTAGCGCGCCATGACCTCGAGCAGCGGGATCATGTCCTGCTCGCGGTCGAAGAAGTTGTTGTCGAAGTACTGCACGGAGTCGGCGCCGAGCTCGTGCTTGAAGTAGTGCAGGTCGCGGTCGAGGCGCTCCGCGGTGGTCAGGTGGGTCGCGCCGCCGTACATCGCGGCGACCCCGCAGAAGGTGCAGCGGAAGCGGCAGCCGGTCGCGGTCTGGTGGGCGACGGTGCGGCGGCCGAGGTAGGTGCGGGCCAGGTACCGGCGCGGGTCGCCGAGCTGCTCGTAGGGCAGGCGTTGCGCGTCGACCGGCACCGGGATCCGCGCGGCGGGGTTGTGCACGATCCCGCCGTCGCGCTTCCACGACAGTCCGGCGATGCGCGCCAGCGCGTCGTCGCCGCCGCCGCCGTGCAGCGCGGCGAGCAGCGCGGGCAGCGGCGCGTCGCCCGGGCCGCGGATCACGTAATCGACGTAGCGCGCCGAGATCGCGGCTTCGGTGTTGAGGGTCGGGAAGTATCCGCCCCAGGCGATCGGCATCCGCGGGAAGCGCTCGCGGATCGCGCGCGACAGCGCGATCGCCGGCGCCAGCTGCGGACCGCCCATGACGGTGATGCCGACCAGGTCGAAGCGCTCCTGCGCGATCGCGCGCAGCGCGTCCTCGACGAAGTCGCGGTCGACGTTGCCGTCGATGATGCGGCTGCCGGCGCCGCTGCGTTCCAGCGCCGCGGACAGGTGCAGCAGCGCCAGCGGGAAGCGCGCGCCGTGGCGCGAGGTGATCGTCGGGTTGACCAGCAGGATGCGCGGGGCGGGAGGCATGCGTGGGCTTCCGTGAGTCTTGGCGTCAGCGTTCGCGACGCAGTGCGAGGACCAGGGCGACGGGAACTTCCAGCGCGGCCCGGTCGAAGCGCGCGCCGGGCGGGATGTCGCGCGGATCGAGCATGGGCTCGCGCACCTGCACGATGCGCAGGCCGGTGGCCGCGCAGGCGTCGTGCCAGTGGCCGTACAGGTGCCGGGTGTGCCGCACCGCGTAGCGTTGCCCGCCGGACCTGAAGTCGCGCACCCAGCCGAGCGCGTGCCCGATCGGGTGGAAGTCGCTGCACAGCACGGTGCCGCCGGGTTTCGTCGCGCGCGCGAGCTCCGCGAGGCAGGCGAGAAGGCCGGGCACGTGGCCGACGGCGAGGCCGCAGACGGTCGTGTCCGCGCAGGCGTCGCCGACGGGCAGGGCAGTGAGGCTTCCCGCCGCCAGCTCGACGGGCACGTGGCGGCCGGTGGTGCGCAGCGCGTCCGCGGCCCGCGCGAGCATCTCGGGCGACAGGTCGACGCCGATGGCGCGCGCGGCGCCACGGCGCAACGCATGCAGCAGGTAGCGACCGCTGCCGCATCCCGCGTCGAGCACGGCCTGGCCGCGCAGGTCGTCGTCGAGCAGCGCGAGCATTGCGCGCTCCTCGGCCTGCATCACCGGGTTGTGGGCATGCGGCGGATAGCTTTCCGCCCAAAGCGCATAGGCGTCCGCCGGTTCGAGCATCAGGGCGTCGGCCATCAGTGGCTCCCCGCGGCGACGGCGCGCGCTCGCGCCGGTTCGGCGTCGCGCGTCGCAATGGCCAGGTCGAGTCCCGGCTCGAGCGAGACGACTGCGGGGTCGGCCAGCCAGCGGGCCAGCAATTTCGGCGTGCCGTCCAGCATCGCGGGTACCGCTTCGACCCCGGCGAGCGCGAACCAGTCGGCGAAGTCGGGATCGGCGATGCACGGCAGGCCGTCGCGCACGACGGCGCGCAGCTGGCTGCGACGCAGTCCCGCGAGCGCCTCCGCGCCGGTACCGCGGTCGTCGCGCACGACGACGAGGTCGGCGCGGTCGCCGGCCGCGAGTCCGCCATGCCCCGGCATCCGCAGGATGCGCGCGGCGGCGGCGGTCGCGAGGTCGAGGAGCGCCGCCGCGTCGAGTGCACCGTGCGCGAGGGCGCCGCGGATCTCGTCGAGCAGGTCGCGCGCGCCGCTGAGCCGCGAATCGGTGCCCAGCGCGAGGCGCCCCGCGGCGTGCAGCGGCCGCGGATCCAGCGTGGCGCCGAGCAGCGCGAGGTTGCTGGACGGGCACCACACCACCGCGGCGCCGCGCGCGATCGCGCGCGCGACGTCTTCCCCGGCCATGCCGACGCCATGCACCAGCACGCTGTTCGGCGCAACGCAGCCGAGCGCGTCGAGCGCCGCGAATTCGGCCGCGGCGACCGCGTCGGTGCCCTCGGCGAGATGGATCATCCACGGCCGCCACGCGGGCGTGTCGAGGAAGCTGCCGCGCAGGTCCGGGCCGTAGCCGGGCCATCCGGGCGAATACGCCCAGCCGTAGTCGTGGACGACCTCCACCGGGAAGTCGGGCGCATCGAACACCGGATGCCACGGATCATGGTGGGCCACGCAGGTCGTGCCGGCGAGCAGGTTCTTCAGCGCGCCGTGGCGCAGGCGCACGTCCTTCGGCACCGCGAGCGCGGCGGCGACGGCCGGTTCGGCGAAGTGCGCACCGAACGCCTCGATCCAGGCGTAGCTGTTGGGGAACGGCGTGCGCGAGGGCAGCGGTGGCACCGCGTTGACGTGCAAGTGGTCGTGCGCGTTGACCAGGCCCGGAAGCGCGACGTGTCCCGCCAGGTCGATCCGCGGCGCATCGGCGCCGGGCGCGGCGGCGACCCGGCCGTCGCGGATCCGCAGCGGCGCGCGCGTCGTGCCCGACGCCGCGACGGTGGCGGCGCCGCGCAGCTCGATCGTGCCCGTTGCGCGCGCGCGATCCATGCCTAGCGCCTGCGCATCACCATCAGGAAGTGGTCGCCCATGTCGCGCAGCAGCGGCCAGTCGCCGATCCGGTCGTCGAGGCGGCCCAGCCGTTCGCCAAGGCGCGGATGGCGCTCGCAGGCGTCCACCAGGTAGGGAGGCGGCAGGAACAGGCTCAGCGCGCGATAGCCCGCGAGCGAGAATCGCGCCGCGAACGGCCGGTGGAATTCGCGCGGGAGGTAGTAGCGCGTCCAGATCGTGTGGCGGTTCATGCCGACCGCGGTCATGCCGCGCGCGGCGCGGACGCCGGCGCGCCGGAACCGGCCGCGCAAGGCGTAGTGGCCCACTTCCCAGGGGCAGATCCGCCCCATCACCGAGAACACGAGCACGCCCCGGGGCCGGAGCAGGCGAGCGCATTGCTCGGCGGTGGCGGCCAGGTCGGGCACGCAGTTCATCGGCCCGAAGTTGGAATAGATGCCGCCGAACGTGCCGTCGAACGAGGCATCGAGCCCGGCGAGCTCGTGGATGCCCAGCTGGCGGGCCTCGGCCGCGACCGCGAGCGAAGGGTCGGCGAGGCGGGCGCGGGTGCGCGCGACCATCGCCGGCGACCAGTCGGTGGCGACGACCGGATGGCCGGCGCGCGCGAAGCGATGGGCGTCGAGCCCGGTGCCGCAGCCCAGGTCCAGCAGCCGCGAACCGGCCGGCACCTCGCGGTCGACGACCTCCCACAGCGTGCGCCGCATGCGCTGGATCAGCGCGTTGTTGCCGCGCGGGCCGTCGTAGTCGGCCGCCACGCTGTCGAACGCGCGCTGCGTATCCGCCAGCCGCGCCGCCTCGGTTCCGCCCATGTGCCGCCTCCTCGATGCCCATGGGTGCCGGCGCGCGCGGCAAAAGTTGCGGCGGGACGGCCGGCGCAACCTTTCCGCGGGCGTGGCGCACACACGCCACGACCAGCGCCTCCACGAGCAGGACGACGACTGCCCATGCCCGATTTCCGCCGGAACCGGACGACACGACGGGCCGCACTGCCGGCGCTGGCGCTCCTCCTGGCGCTGCTGGCCGCGCAGGCGCTGCTGGCGGGCCTGCCGATGCTGCACGCGCAGCAGCAGCCCGCGCCGGCGCAATCGGCCGCCCCGGCGAAGCCCGCCGCGCCGGCCGGCGCTGCAGCGCCGCCCTCCGGCAAGGCCGGCATGCCCGCGCCGCTGACCGCGGACGATTTCATGCGCATGCTGCCGCCGACCGACATGGGTGCGGGCGATCCCGCGCGGAATCCGCTGCCGGGCCTGGACGGCGCGCACGCGCTCCCGTTTTCCGCCGCGCGCGTCGCGGCCAATCCGCTGGCGCCGCACGCGACGCCGATCGGCGCCCGCAGCTGCGCGTCCTGCCATGCCCTCGAGAACCTCCAGGCCTCGCACAGCGTGCACGTGGCGGCGTTCACCGCCGGCGCGCACGGCGTCGCACCGCAGGGCGCGTGCGAGGCATGCCACGGTCCCGGTTCCGAACATGCGAAGCGTCCGGAGGTCCCGGGCCTGGTCATCGCCTACACGCACGACGGCGGGACCCCGGTCGACGTGCAGACGCGCACCTGCCTGGGTTGCCATGCCGGCGGCGCGCGCCAGCACTGGATCGCGTCCGTGCACGAGCGGCGCGGGTTGTCGTGCACCGACTGCCACAACCCGATGGCGCGGTTGTCGCCCGAGGGCGTGATGGCCAAGTCGTCGGTGAGCGAGGTCTGCACGACCTGCCATCGCGACGTCCGCGTCCAGTTCAACCGCCGCTCGCACATGCCGCTGCGGGAAGGGCAGCTGTCCTGCGTGGACTGCCACAACCCGCACGGCAGCGTCACCCGGCCGCTGCTGAAGACCGACACGGTCAACGAGACCTGCTATTCGTGCCACGCCGACAAGCGCGGCCCGTTCCTGTTCGAGCACGCGCCGGTGCGCGAGAGCTGCCTCAACTGCCACACGCCGCACGGCTCCAACCACGCGAACCTGCTGGTGCTGCCGGTACCGATGCTGTGCCAGCAGTGCCACACCAACTTCCAGCATCCCAACGACCTGCTGACGCGGCAGAACCTGCGCAACGGCCTGGTCCCGGACGAACGCGCGATGGGGCGCGGCTGCCTCAACTGCCACGGCAACATCCACGGGTCCAACCATCCCTCGGGCCCGACGCTGGTGAAGTGACGACGCCAATGCCGGAGACGCCATGCCCACGCTGAAGCGGAACCTGCTCGCCACGCTCGTCGGCGCCGCGCTCGGCGCATGGGCCTGCCCGGACGCGTTCGCGCAGGCCGATGCCGGCGATTCGGCGCGCGTCGGCAACCTGCAGTTCGGCAACAGCCTCGATCCGACCGGATGGATGCCGTTCGCCGCGGCGGATCCGCAGGGCATGTCGTGGCTGCACCCCGGGCAGCTGCGCACGCCCAGCGGCGCGCTGTACCCGTATCCCCACGCGATACCCGACAGCCGTGCCATCGCCGCGACCGACTGGACCTGGTTCGGCCTCGTCCAGCTCGGCTACGTGTCCACGGCCGGCGACGACGACGACGCCTTCTTCCGGCAGTACGCTGACTGGAACAGCGGGCCGGTGCTGGGCCTGGCCGCGTTCTCGGCGACGAACGCGAAGACCGGCGCCTTCGTGGAGTTCCGCGGCAGCAGGATCAGCCAGGACGACGCGTACTACCGCTTGCGCGCGGGCCGCTACGGCTCGGATCGCTTCGAGTTCTTCCATCGCGCCGCTTCGCACGTGTCCGGCACGACCGCGGTCCCCCTGTGGGACGGCGTGGGCACGACGCAGCTCACGCTGCCCGAGGGCATCGCCACCGGCGCCACCCCGGAAGCGGTCGCGGCGGCGATGGCGGGCCGGCCGCGGCAATCGCTGGCGACCACGCGGCGGAGCAACGGCGCCAGCTGGGAAGGCGTCGCGGCGCCGCACTGGATCGGCTACGCCAGCGCCAGCAGCGAGCGTCGCGATGGCGAGCGCGCCTGGTCCGGGCCGATGTACCTCACCTATTTCTTCGGTGCACCGGGCCCGGGCGGCGTCGGCACGCCCGGCGTGCCGGGGCGGTCGGGCGGGCAGTACGAGACCGTGCGACCCGTGGATTCCACCACCACCGACATCCGCCTCGGCTTGCGCAACACCGGCGGCGCCCGCGGCTGGCTGCTGGATTTCGGCGTGCACGGATCGTTCTTCCGCGACCACAAGGATCGCCTCTCGTTCGAAGTGCCCTTCGCGGTCGATCGCGGCGCGACGTCGGTGATCGACGGCGGCACCTGGGCGCTGGAGCCGGACAACGACTACTACGGCGCGCGCGTGCAGGCCTCGCATCCGCTCCGCCCGTGGAACGGCAACTTCTCGGCGACCGCGTCCTGGGCGAGCATGCGCCAGGACGATCCGCTGCAGTCGCCGCTCGATCCGGCGTTCTGTCCCGACGGCGCGACGATCGGCGCCAGCGGCATCGCATGCTCGGACTGGAACACCACAGCGGCCTTGTCGCGCACGACCGCCAAGGCGCGCATCGACACCGCGCTCGTCGACCTGCGCGCGGATTTCCGCCCGCGCCCGGGGCTCGACCTGTACGCGCACCTGCGACGCTACGACGAGGACAACCGGACCCGGTACACGATGTACAACCCGCTGACCGGCCAGTACGGCTACGTCGCGGAGAACGGCGCGATCGCGCTGCTCATCCCGGTGCCGGCCTTCATGGGGCTCTTCAAGCCGGGCGATCCGGCCTACGCGTCCGTGCTCACCCAGGTCGCCAACATCCCCTTCAGCTACGACCGCACCGAATTCGAACTCGGTGGCAGCCGCGACTTCGGCGCGCGCGGCACGCTGGGCGTGCGCTACCAGGGCGAGCGCATGGCGCCGCGGGTCCGCGAGCGCGACCGCGTCGACGACCAGGCGCTCGAGCTGGACTGGGACGGGAAAGCGTTCGGCGACGCGACGCTGCGGGTGAGCTATGTCGCCGAGCGCCGCACGGGCGATCCCTACGATCCCGATCCGTACCTCGCCGCGTACTCGCCGTCGCTGCCCGGCTACGTGCCGCCGCCGCTGGGGCAGACGGCGTTCACGGTCGCGGCGATGCGCAAGTACGACCTCGGCGACCTGGACGCGGGCAAGCTGAAGGCGATCCTCATCCAGCCGGTGGGGGAGGCGGCCACGTTCGGCGCCACGCTGTATGCGGACCGCAAGCGCTATCGTGCCGACATCGGCCGGCACGCCTTCGACACCCGCGGCTTCGACGTCTCCTGGGACTGGTCGCCTTCGCCCGGCACCACGATGAGCGCGTACGCGGGCTACCAGTCGAGCCGGCTCACGCAGGGGAACGTCAACGACAACGAAGCGCTGACGTTCTCCTCGCCGGACCAGGCCGACACCGAGTTCGGCGGCCGCTTCTATCCCTTCGCCAACGCCTGGACCGCCGCCGACGACGAGCGCAACGTCGATGCCGGCGCGCACCTGCAGCACGCCTTCTCGCCGCGGGTCCGCGTCGACCTGGCCTACGACTTCTCGTCCTCGCGCGGCGTCAACCGCTACGACTACGCGAGCCTCGCGGCGCTTTCGCCCGTGTACGCGAAGATCCTCGACGACGCGTCGGTCGGCGACCGCTTCCCCGCGAACATCTACCGCACCCACGACCTCGCCGCGAACCTCGGCATCACCCTCGCGCCCGACGTCGAGCTGCGCCTGCTGTGCAGGTACCAGCGCGGCGAGTTCTTCGACTGGCATTTCGCGGGCTTCGACACGCCGGCGGACCTCGTCGTCGGCAATCGCGTGTTCACCGAGCTCGCGCCGCCGGCGCGCTGGAACGCGATGGCGTTCGGCGCCTTCATCACGTTGCGGCTGTAAGGAGACGCCATGGAACCGCCGCAGCGTTCCCCGTTCCTCCTGGCGCTCGCCGTCGCGCTCGCCGTCGCAGGCGTGGCGCCTGCGCTCGCGGCGGCGGGCGAGGCGGCGGCCGACGGCGATGCCGCGCCTGCAACGGCCGCCGCGTCGTTCCTCGACCTGCGCCGCGAACCGGTCGTCGCCGGCGACGCCAAGGCCGGGCAGGCGTTGTCGGAGGTCTGCAGCGCCTGCCACGGTCCGGCCGGGATGGGCATCGCGCCGAATTTCCCGAACCTCGCCGGCCAATCGGCCGCCTACCTCTACGTGCAGCTCCGGGCGTTCAAGGGCGGCCAGCGCAACGATCCGGTGATGGCGCCCATGGTGGCGGCGCTGGACGATGCCGCGATGCGCGACCTCGCGGCGTACTACGCCTCGCTGTCGCCGTCGGACGCCCGCGGCGACCCGCATTCGCCCGGCGGACGCGTCTTCGGCGACGGCGATCCCGCGCGCGGCATTCCGCCGTGCGAAGGCTGCCACGGGCGCGACGGGCATGGCCCGCGCGCGGATCCCGCCTCCGGAGGCAACGCGCCGCGGCCGCCGTGGGCGACGATCCCGCGCCTGCAGGGGCAATCCGCCACGTACGTCGCCAAGGCGCTGCAGGACTTCAGGAGCGGCGCCCGCGCCGGCACCAGCAACGCGGCGATCATGCGCGGCGTCGCGTCGGCGCTGGAAGACGAAGACATCCGCGCGGTGGCGGACTTCATCGAAGCGAAGCAGCCGGCATCCGCGAACGCAGGACGCTGAACGCGGACTGGAGGGCGCCATTCGATGGCGCCCATTGGACAGTGCCCATTTGAATCGCCGGGAGGCGCCCAGTAAGCTCGCTCCGGGTTGAACCATGATGCGGGCAATGAAGGCGCCAGGGCGCGGGACCATAAGGATGTGCGCGCCCGCAGCGGCCCCAGGCCGCGGCCGTCGCGCGTTGCCGGCCATCTTGCTGCCGGCCGCGTGCCTGCTGGCGAGCTTCGCGCCGGCGCACGCGCAAACGCCGCGCTTCGGCGGTGAAGTCGCACTGTCCTCGCAGCTCGTCGACCAGGGCATCGCCCTCACCGCCGACGAACCCGTGCTCCAGGGCGCGGTGTCCTGGACGGCGCCGGCCGGCTGGTCGTTCGGGGTTGCTGGCGGCGTGGAAGCGCGTTCGCCGGGAACGCCGGTGTTCACGCTCGCGCGCGCGTCGCGCGCCTGGACGCCGTCCGCCGACTGGCTCGCGCAGGCGAGCCTGCTGTATTACGACTACCGCAGCAGCGCCGGCCGGGCGACGACGCCCGACCGCATGCACGCGAACCTCTACTTCACCTGGCGCGACACCCTGACCTTCGGGGTCTCGGCCATCCGTCCGGCGGGCGACCATCCGCGACGCGTGCTCGGCGCGGCGGACGCGGAGATCGCCTGGCCCCTCGGCCGGCACTTCACCCTGTCGGCAGGCGCAGGCGTCGCCCAGGCGCTCGTCGTCCGGGGGCGCCGCTACCGCTACGAGCGGGTCGAAGGCTACCGCTACGGCAACCTGGGGCTGGCCTGGAACGGCGGGCCCTGGCGGCTGGAGATCGACCGGACCGCGAACACCCTGCCGGCGCGCGACGCCTACTATGGCGCCGGAACCCCTTCGGACTGGGTCGCGACCCTGGCCTGGTCCTTCTGAGGCAACCTGTCCGGGCCCTGGCGGCACCCACGCAGGAACCACGCCCGTCCCGGACCGCCGCCGACCCGATGAACGAAGCTGCCGCCACCGCCGATACCGCCGACCGCGCGCTGCTGCAGCGCATGGCCGAAGGCGACCGCGCGGCGCTCGAGACCCTCTACCGGGGTTACCACGGCAGGCTTTGCCGCTTCCTCTCGCGGCTGACCCGGCGCCCGGAGCTGATCGAGGAAGTCGTCAACGACTGCATGTTCATCGCCTGGCAGCACGCGGGCGAGTTCCGCGGCGACGCGCGCGTGTCGACCTGGCTGATGGGCATCGCCTACCGTTGCGGGCTCAAGGCGTTGCGCCGCCAGGGCACCGGCCCGATCGACGAGCTCGCCGACGAGGCCTTGCTGCCGGACCTCGACGGCGGCTCGGATCCGGCCGAGGACCGGGAGCTGCGCGACCTGCTGGGCAAGGCGCTCGAGCACCTGACCGCCGACCAGCGCGTCGTCGTCGAGCTCGTCTACGGCATCGGCCACAGCCTCAACGAGGTCGCCGCCATCGTCCAGTGCCCGGTGGGCACGGTGAAGGCGCGGCTGTTCCATGCACGGGTGAAACTGCTCAACGTGATGCCCGCCCTCAGCGGCGAGGCGAAGGAGCAGGGGGGTTAGCGACATGGCCTTCTCGCCGGATTCAAACAAGGACTGCGTGCTCGCCTGGGAGGCGATGCCCGATGCGTTGCAGGACGCGCTCACGCCGCAGCAGGATGCGTGGCTGCAGTCGCACCTTGCCGGCTGCGCGCAGTGCCGCGCGCAGTTCGCGCAGCAGCGGCGGCTGCAGCGTGCGCTGTCGCTGCCGGTCACGCCGCGGCTCGACCCGGAAACGGGGCTGCAGCGCCTGCTCGCCCGGATCGACACGCCCGAAGTCGCGGAAGCGCAGGTCGACGTCCGCCCCGTCGGCTGGATGGGGCGCGCGCTGGTCGCCGCGGTGCTGGTCCAGGCGATCGGGCTCGGCGCGATGGGCGCGAAGCTGTGGTCGCAGGCGCCGCAGGCACCGGAATACCGCACGTTGAGCCAGGAAACCGCGCCCGCGCCCGCGGGAGCGATCCGCCTGGTCCCGGATCCCGCGATGCGCGTCGCGGATTGGGATGCGCTGCTGCAGGCCGAAAAGCTGCAGGTGGTGGAGGGTCCCAACGGCGTCGGCGCCTACACGGTCGTTCCGCGCGCCGGCACCGATGGCGGCGACGCATTGCTGTCGCGGTTGCGCGCGGCGCGCGGCATCCGGATGGCGGAACCCGTCGCCGACGCGCCATGAAGCCGCGCATCCTCCTCGCGTTCGCAGCGGCGCTGTTCGCCGCGCACGCGCACGCGCAGGCGCAGGCCCCGGCCGGCGCCGGCGCCGGCGATGCGCGCGCCGCGTCCGCCTCCGCGGCGCCTGCGGAGGCGACCATCGAGGGCGGCCGCGACATCGTCGTCGCGGTGGACAACCCGATCCTCCCGCCCGCACCGCACGCCGCCTCGAACGTCCTCGGCTACGGCGGAGCGCAGCGCTACCGCAACGGGCAGCGCGCGATGTCCACGATCGCCGAGCTGAAGCGGCGCCACGGGCTCAGCGAAGTGGCCGGCTGGCCGATCGCGTCGCTGGGCGTGTACTGCGCCGTGCTGCGGCCGGCGCCGGGCGCCGACGCCGACGCGCTGCTGCAGTCGCTTGCGCAGGACGCGCGGGTACGCATCGCCGAGCCGCTGCACGAGTACGACCTGTATGCGCGGCCGTCCGCCGGCGTGCAGCACAACGATCCGTACGTCGGGTTGCAGCGCGGCTTCGCCGAGATCCACGCCGCCGCCGCGCAACGCGTCAGCCAGGGCAGGGGCGTCGAGGTGGCACTCGTCGATACCGGCGTCGACGTCGCCCACCCGGACCTGAAGGGCCGCATCCGCGGCACGCACAACCTGGTCGACGACGATGCCGCCGGCTTCAGCCGCGATCGCCACGGCACCGAAATCGCCGGCGTCATCGCCGCCGTCGGCGACAACCACCAGGGCATCGTCGGCATCGCCCCGCAGGCCACGCTGAGCGTCTACAAGGCGTGCTGGCACGCGCCAGGCGCGGGCGTCGCGCGCTGCAACACCTTCACCCTGGCCAAGGCGCTCGCCGCGGTCATGGACGGCAACGCGCGCATCGTCAACCTCAGCCTCGGCGGCCCGCCGGATCCGCTGCTCGAGCAGCTGCTCGAAGCGTTGCTCAAGCAGGACCGCATCGTCGTGGCCGCAATGCCGCCGGACGGACGCGTCGAAGGCTTCCCTGCGGCCACGCCCGGCGTGCTCGTGGCGCGTTCCGGCGACGATGCGCCGGACCCCGCGCCCGCCGGCGTCGTCGACGCGCCGGGCGACGACATCCTGACGACCCAGCCGAACGGGCGCTACGACTTCGCTTCCGGCTCGTCGCTGGCCGCCGCGCACGTCAGCGGCATCGCGGCGCTGCTGCTGGCGATCTCGCCCGGCCTCGACGCCGATGCGGTGCAGCGCATCCTCCAGCGCAGCAGCGACGACGACAAGCGGCTGGTGGATGCCGCCGCCGCCGTCGCCGCACTGCCGGACGTGCGCACCGCCGAGTCGCGATGAACCTGCTGCGTGCGATGGCGTCCGCCGTGCTGCTGGCCGGCGGGCTGCAGGCGTGCTGCGCGCGGAGCTGCGGAAACACCGGGGAAAGCCCGGAGTCGCCCGCTTCCGGCCCTGTGGTGGCCGGCAGGCTCGACATCGTCGGCTGGGGTCCGCGCCGCACGGTCGCAGGCGTTCCGTTCAATCGCCAGCGCGCGGGCCACGCGACCCTGTGGATCCGCGTCGCCCAGCCCCTGGACGGGCGCATGGGCCTGGTCCAGTTCGGCGACACGGTCCTCGAGGGGCGGACGTCCGGCCACCTGCTCACCGCGCGCGTGCCGGAATCGGCGTACGCGGTGCCCGGGCGCTACGAGGTCCGCGCGATCGCGCGCACCGACGACGCGTTGTGGAAGAGCGACCCGGTCTCCTTCACGGTCCGCCCGGCGCCGGCCGCGCCTGCACCATGACCTCGTAGGTGCCGCGCGAGGCGTGGCGCCAGCCGCGCGCGGCGAGCGCGCCGGCGATCTCGTCGCGCCATGGCGCGGTGCGCGCGAACACCACCGCGGTCACGCGATGGTTGCCCAGCGCCTCCGCGAACCACCGTTCCGCGCCGGGCGGGCGGTAGCGGCCTTCGACGTAGCGCATCATGTTGCTGCGCTGCGCGGTTTCCGCCGGCGGGAACGCGAGCCCCAGGTACATGTGGCGGACGCCGATCGCCTGCGGATGGGCGACGAAGACCGGCAGCCATTCCGCGACCGGTTCCGGCGCGAGGACCACGCCGCGCTCCGGCACTTCGCGGGCGACGACGCGCGCCACGCCGTACTCGAGCGCCGGCACCTTCGGGCCGGGCATGCCGAGCGTGACGCCGTTCGCGCACAGGAGCGTGCCGAAGCGCGCGGCGAACGCGAACGACGGCAGCGCCACGGCGAGGCAGGCGCACGCGGCCAGCATCTTCGGCTTCGCGGCCAATGCGCGCGCGAGCAGGCCTTCGAGCGCGATCGCGAGGAAGAAAGGCAGCGGGAGCGCCCACGTGATGCGCCAGTAGGTCTTGTAGCCCACCGACGCCGCGGCCACGTACGGCGTCGTGTACGGATCCAGCGCCGCGAGCAGGAAGCAGAACGCACCCGCCGCGAAGTAGCGCGCGCGGACCGGGTCGCGGACGAAGGCCCAGGCCGAGAGCAGCGCCACCAGCAGCACGCGCGTGCTCCACGGCCCCCAGGTCTGCTCCAGCATCCGCGGCACGGTCGGCATCGCCTGCGGCGCAGGCAGCGCGAGCGCATGCGCGCCCTGGGTGCCGGTGCCGACGAGCCATGCGGCGGCGACGAGATAGATCGTGCCGGACATGCCCAGGACGAAGCGGCGGCTGTGCGCCCGGTCCGGCGACCATCCGCCCGCGAGTCCCAGCGCCGCCGTCGCCGGCGCGACGAACAGCGCGCTCGCCGCGACGCCCAGCGCCGCGACCTGCGCGGCGAACAGCAGCAGCCAGCGCCGCAGGCCGCCGTGCCGCGCGTAGTCCAGCGCGGCCGCGGCGACGGCGGGCACGATGCACGTGGCCAGCACCGCCTTGCCATGGAACATGCGCACGAACGCGAAGTTGCCGTAAGCGCGGTTCGTTTCGCCCAGCGCCATCACGCACAGGAACACCAGCGGCAGCACGAGCGGCCAGCGCGCCGGCGCGAGCCGCCGCAGCAGGAACACCCATGCGAGCACCCCCGACGCCGCGAAGATCGCAGGCACGACCAGGTAGCCGGCCAGCAGGTGGTCGATACCCGCGAGCCTGGCGACGACGGCGGCGAGGACGTCGTAGTTGCTCAGCCGGTAGAAGGGCAGGAGGATCGGCCGGTCGGCCAGCCGGTACATCGTGTCGTGCAGCAACACCGGCTGCTCCGGGTGGCGCAGCAGCGTGGCCGGGATGCTCAGGTAGAACGCGTCGTCCGCGCCGGGCCGGTTCGCGACCAGCACCACCGCGACCGCGGCGGCGACCACGCACGGCACGAGCCAGGCCGGCGCGAGCCATGCGGGCAAGGCCGCCGTCTCCGGCATCGCCAGGCCCGACCCGGCGCGCAGGGTCCGCCACCAGGCCCGTCCCGTCGCCAGCAACGCGCCCCACCAGAACACCGCGTACGGCATCCCCGCCGAGAGCAGCGCGACCCAGCCCACGGCGCAGGCGAGTACCAGGGTCGCCGGAACGGCCGGCGCGCCGGCGCCGCGGCCGACGCTCGCCCGGCGCCCCGGCGCCTCCGGCTGGCGAAGGCGGAACCAGCCCGCCGTGGCGGCGATCGCCACCAGCGCGACCAGCGGCAGCCCGCGCATGAGCGTCGTGAAGCTGGCCTGCGCCGCGACGATCGACTGCACGTACAGCGTCCATATGGCGTAGGGCAGGACGAAGGCGGGCACCATCCGGTCCCAGGCGTTTCCGTCGACGTCGAAACGCATGGCACCTCCCGTCGCGTGTCTGCCATGTAGGTGCGCCGGAACGACGCGGCGGTTGTCCCGGCTGAACCGGCGCGCCAGCGGCAGCTTGCGGGGCACGGGCCGCTCCTCTACAATCGGCGGCTTGCTGATGCGGGGTGGAGCAGTCTGGCAGCTCGTCGGGCTCATAACCCGAAGGTCGCAGGTTCAAATCCTGCCCCCGCTACCAGCTTCTCGCGGCGTCGAAGGCTCCTCGGAGCCTTTTTCGTTTGCGGGAGCCGGGCCTCGTGGCCGTGCGGTACGACGCCACGCCGGAATCCAGCGGTATCGGACAAAGGGGCCCAGCGGGCCCCTTTTTGTTTGCCTTTTTTCGCGGAAGACGCACCGGAACCGATGACCGACAAGGCACAGGACATCGTCGCGCTGCTCGCCCCGACCGTCGGGTCGCTGGGCCTGGAGCTGCTCGGCGCCGAATACCTGCCGTCGCCCGGTGGCGCGATGCTGCGCCTGTACATCGACGTGCCCGCGGGCGAAGAGCGCCAGGTCGGCATCGAGGACTGCGAGGCGGTGAGCCGCGAAGTGTCCGCGCAACTCGACGTCGCCGACCCGATCAGCGGGCACTACACGCTCGAGGTCTCCTCGCCGGGCGTCGACCGGCCGCTGTTCACGCCGGCGCAGTTCGAGCGCTTCCGCGGCGAGCAGGCCAAGGTCGGCCTGAAGCTGCCGCAGGACGGCCGCCGCCGGCTGCAGGGCCGGATCGAGCGGGTCGAGGGCGGCACGATCGTTTTCGGCGTCGACGGCGCGGAAATCGCCGTGGCCGCGGACAACATCGACAAGGCGCGCCTGGTCCCGGACTGGGTCGCGCTCGGAATGGCGCCGGGCCCCAGGCCCGGCAAGAAGGCCGGCGGCAAGCAGGGCAAGCCGCAGGCGTAGCAGGAAACCGAAGTTTCGAATCGTCAAGAGATCTTCAGAGAGAACCGGAATGAGCAAGGAACTGTTGCTGGTGGTGGACGCGGTCGCGGCCGAAAAGGGCGTGCCGGAGTCCGTCATCCTCGAGGCGATCGAGGCCGCGCTGGCGTCGGCCGCGAAGAAGCGCTATCCCGACCAGGACGTGCTCACGCGCGTCGCCGTGGACCCGAAGGACGGCAGCTACGAGACGTTCCGCCGC